>JAFSFF010000360.1 GCA_017435375.1 Thermoguttaceae bacterium | reverse complement strand
GCGTCGAGTTTAGCGTAACGCGTCGCGATTTGCCGAAAGTCTTTGACAAGGCGCCGAAAGAAAGGTGCGACTTCCGTATGAACGCTTGAATAAAGGAGGTTCGACGAAATTTTGCGTTTGGAAGAAAAAGCGAATTGGAACGATCCCGAGTAGAAGAAGTTGACGACTCGGATATGGAAGAAGAACCGAACGCCGACTCGCCGAGGAGACTCGACGAATCGGCGCGTTCCTTCGTTTGCAGGGAACGGTTATGTTGGAAACGACGCTTTTCGGCTTCGAGGCGACGCTGGAATTGTACGCGTCGAAGAAAGACGGAGCGGTTAAGACGTCTTGCGCAAAACGAGCGCTTTCGGGCGCGGCGCGTCGGCGTCGAACTTGGCGGGATCGGTAAACTCTTGAAAAATCGGTTCGCCGGGACAAAACGCGACGCAACGACCGCAACCGACGCATTTTTCCGCGTCGACGACCGGCAAACTCGCGTATTCCTCTTCGTTCCAAACGAAATCGATCGCTTCGAACGGGCATTCGCGGCGACAAATCGCGCACTCTTGTTGATAATAAATCAAACAGCGTTCGATTTTAAAGTCGACGGTCGCGATTTTGAAACGCTTTTTTGCGTCGAGCGTTAACGATGAGATCGCGCCGGTCGGGCAGGCGGTTCCGCAAGCGACGCAGTCTTTTTCGCAAAACGCGCCGTCGTCGAAAACGAGTCGCGGCGCCGGACGGAAAAGCGGCGAAGTTTTAACGGTCGCGTCGACCTTGACGGCGGTTTCGGCGGTCGGTTCGTCGTTTGCGTCGGACGCGTTCGCGACGTCGGCGTTTTCGGACGGTTCGCTTGGGACGGTCGCGTCGGTTTTAACGGTTTTAACGTCGGCGAGCGGCGCGTCGAAGCGTAAAACTTGCGTCGGGCAAACCGCGACGCAACGTCCGCAACGAGCGCAACGGGTCAAAAAAGCGTCTTCCGGAAGCGCGCCCGGCGCTCTGAACGGCGGCGCGGCGAGAACGCGAGCGCTCCAACGGCGAACGGCGCCCAATGTCGCGGCGGCGAAGCCGAAAACGGCGAGCGTTCGCAAAAAACGACGGCGCGTCGGCGGTTCGACCGGAGAAGCGGGGAGAGTTTTGGCGGTTTTAACGGTCGCGTCGGTTGTTTCGGCGTCGACGGGCGCCGGCGCCGGCGTCGGGGGCGGAAAAGACGCGTCGGTTTTGCCGGTTTTAACGGTGTTAGCGGCGTTTCGGCGGCGGAAAATCGCTCTCCTTCCGAAAAAACAGACGTATGGCAACGCGCCGCTGGGGCAAACGTTAAACCGCCAAAAGTGCGGCGACGCGACGAACGCCGTCAAAAAGACGCCGCCGAGAACGCCGAACGCCGGAAAGTCGAGCGTCCAACGGGAAAGGAGCGCCGTCGGGTCGAGTTCGAGCGCGCTCCGCCCGGCGAACGAAACGCCGAAAAGAAGGGAAAGCGCGAGCGAACCGAGCGTCAGCGTTCCGAAAAAGAGCGCGAAATCGGGCGAACGAACGACGAAACCGGTTCGGAGGAAACGGAAACGTCGCGGGAAAAGTCGCCGACGAACAACCGCCGCCGCGTCGACCGCCGTTCCCAACGGACAAACGAAGCGGCAGTAAAAACGCCTCTTAAAAAAAGTTAACGCGAAAACGACCGCCGAAAAAATCGACGCGCCGACGAGAAAAACGCCGACGGAACCGCTCGTCGCCTCGTTTGAGAACGGAACCGCTCCGCTCGCAAGCGCGACGAGGAAGACGAGCGGGGACGTTTGCGCCGCCGCCCTTGCGAGTTCGACCGAACCGCCGACGAAAGCGCCGAGCGTCGCCGCCAAGAACGCGAACCGAAACGCCCAAACGCCGAGTCGACGGAGCGAAACGCGACGCTTCGACGACGATTGAGGAAGCGTCGAAGCGGGCGTTTGCGTTGTCTCGGAAGGTTTGACCGCTTCGGGCGTTTTTGCCGTTTGAAACGCGTTTGACGGTTCGAGCGGTTTTGAGGGCGACGCGGCGTTCGGTCGCGCCGATTTTAACGGATTTTTAGGCTGTTTCATTCGCCGAGGTAAGCCTTTTGCTCTTTCAAGAGGGCGCGCACTTTCGGAATCGAGACGGCGCGAGCGAGCGTTCCGTCTTGAACGGCGACAGCGGCGGCGGCCCCGGCGGCGTGTCCGGTAACCCAGCAGTTCGGAATGACGCGGATGACGTCCGACATCAACGGTTCGCCGGAAATCGAGCGGCCCGCCGTCAAAATGTTCTCGACGTTCTTCGGAACGAGCGCGCCGAACGGAATTTGCCAACCGATATGGTCGCCGTGCCAAGCGCCGCCGATTCCGACGCAATCGTCGAATTTCTTGCCCGCGCGCGCCTCGTCGAGTTTGAGCGTCGCGACGCCTTCGATCACCCGAGTAACGCGAACGCCGATTTGCGGCGCGGTTTCCATCAGGTAAACGTCCTCGTAACCCGGCGTCGAGCGCGTCTCTTGGACTTGCTTCCAAATTTGCTTGCGGTGTTTCAATTCGAGTTCCGACAAGACTTTAACGTCGACGCCGTCGAGCGACGGGCCGGTCATATTGACCCAACGGACGCCGGGGACGGGGGTAACGTCGCCCAAAAAGCGGGCGCGTTTGCCGCCTTCGACCGGTTTCGCGCGGTCGAGGTTGCCGATGCGGTAGGGAAGGCCGATGTTGTACATACGTTGCGTGTGCGCCGCGCCCGCCGGGACGAAAACGTCGCCGTCGCCGGTCGCGTCGATTACTTGCTTCGCCAAAATCGCTTTGGGGCCGAGTTTCGTTTGAATAACGACGCCGCGAACGACCGGGTTTCCGGTTTCCGGGGACGGTTCGTCGTCGATGATCGCGTCGATCGCCCAAGAGTGAAGGAAAACTTCGATATTTGCTTCGGAAATCATTTCGACGAGCAAATATATGTACGCTTCGGCGTCGAGGGTCGGGTTGCGTCCGAAGTCGCGGTTGACGATCCCTTGCGGAAGACCTTCGAGCCGCTTCATCATTTCTTCGCCGATCCCTTGCGTCGCTTGGACTTTTTTGTCGCCTTCTTTCGTCCAGTGCCCGAGGATGTGAACGACGAGGCCGCCGGTCGCGAGCCCGCCGAAGTGGCCGTATCGCTCGACTAACGTCGTTTTCGCTCCGGCGCGAGCGGCGGAAATGGCCGCGACGCAACCGGCCGGGCCGCCGCCGACGACGAGAACGTCGGTTTCGGAGATCGTCGGAACGACCGCGGACGGGCGAACGACGCCGCCTTCGCCGAGTTTGCAAGGAACGGCTTGGGAGCCGTCGAGAAGTTTTCCGGTCGTTTTGTCCTTTTGAGTAACGAAATCGGCGGCGGCGTCGCGCGGGGCGAGACCGACGGCTCCGAGCGCGGCGGCGCTAGCGCCAAGACCGAGGGATTTCAACCAATCGCGGCGGTTGAGTTCGCTTAAAAACATCGTTGGGCTCCTTGATGTAAAACGGGAAAAATCGTTGAAGCGTTAAAATTGTTAAAATGGACGATTGAATAAAATATTGCGGTGAAACGTTTTAAGAGTTCTTGCGATACGACTGCTCGACGACGCGCAACGCCGGGCCGAGGTCGTCGCGGGTGCGAACGTAAACGCCGACGTCGCCGGAACCCCAATGCCCTTTGTCGGTTAAGTCGAGGCAAACGCCGTCCGGGTCGACGACTTCCGGGAATTTTAGGTTGACGTGCAGGCGCAAACCTTGCTTTTGGAACTCGACGTTAACGACGTTTTTTTGAACGCAAAAGACGACGTAACGCTTGCGAATTACTTGCTTTATCGCGGGAAAATGTTGGGCGAGTTCCGCGCGAAAGCCGTCGAAGAGTTCGCGGCAATCGTCGTAATAATCGAGTT
>JAFSFF010000359.1 GCA_017435375.1 Thermoguttaceae bacterium | reverse complement strand
GACGAGTCGCTTTGTCGCGTCGCGAGTTAAGAGTTCCGCCGCCTCCCGACGCGCCGTTCGCAAGAGTTGCATTTCGACGAAGGTCGCGGCGTCCCAAACCTCGTATCCGGCGCTTTCGGCGGCGTCGCGATTTCTCGGATCGATCCAATACGCGGTCGCGCCGTCGAGCGGCGACGTCGTTTGCAGTCCCGGCAGCGTCCCGAACGCGAACCCGGCGTCGACGGCGAAAAGCATCGTCGGATAAACGGTCGCGAGCGCGACGGTCTCGCCCTTAATTTTGATCGCGAACTGCCCGTCGTCGAGTTTCGGGTTGTCCCGCACCCGCGTTTTCGGCAAGACGAAACCAAGTTCCGACGCGATTCGCCGCCGAACGCGCCGCACTCGTTCGAGCAAATTCTCGCCGTCCGCCGGATCGGCCAACGCAACGAGCCCGAGCCCGATTTCAAGCTCCATCGGCTCGACCGTCAACAATTCGTCGACGTCGTCGGAAGTTTGGGGCGTTTTTTCCGCTTCCTCCGCTTCTTTTCGCTCTTTTTCCTCCGCTTCCTTTTTTTCCCGTTTTCGCGAAACCGCCCAAGCCAACAGAAAACAACCGGTCGCGAGAACCGCCAACGGCGCGATCGGAAGCCCGGTCGCCGCCAAGAAAACCAAGAAAACGCCGGTCAACGCCAACGCGATCGGCCGTCCGAAGACTTGCGCAAGCGCCGCTTCCGAAACGTTTTGCGGTCGCGACGTCCGCGCGACGAGAAGCCCGGTCGCCAACGAAATCAAAAACGCCGGAATTTGCGACGTCAGCCCGTCGCCGATCGTCAGTTTCGAATAAAGCGAAAACGCCTCCGTCGCCGAAAGCCCGCGTTCGCCGATTCCGACGACGAGTCCGCCGATTATATTGATCAAAACGATCGCAAGGCCCGCGACCGCGTCGCCGCGAACGAACTTGCTCGCGCCGTCCATCGCTCCGAAAAAGTCGGCTTGCTCCGCCAACTCTTCGCGAGCGGCGCGCGCTTCGGCGTCGGTCAAATTTCCGGCCGCGACGTCGGCGTCGATCGCCATCTGCCGTCCCGGCAACGCGTCGAGCGCAAAACGCGCCGACACTTCGCTAATTCGCGTCGCCCCTTTAGTAATAACGACGACCTGGATAATAACAAAAATAAGGAAAATAACGAATCCAACGACGACGCTGTCTCCGGCGACGAAGCGAGCGAACGCGTCGACGACTTCGCCCGCGTCCGCTTGCGTCAAAATCAGCCGCGTCGTCGAAACGTTCAAAACGAGCCGAAAAAGAGTCGTCGCGAGCAGAACCGTCGGAAAAACGTTGAAATCGAGCGGTTTTCGAACAAAAAACACCGCGACGAAAATAACGACGGAAATCGCTAAATTAAACGACAACAGCAAGTCCATTAACGGCGTCGGGAGCGCGAAAAGAAGCGCGAGAACGGCCGCCGCCGCAAAAATCGGAAGCGCCGCGTCTTGCCATCGGAATTTCTTCGCCGTTTCTCCCGCTCCGTTCATTTTGCCTTATCGCCCCCTTTTATCCAAAACGCTTCGTCGACTCGACCGCGCGCCGACCTTGCGCAGTATAAAAATTTACGGCGTCGGCGTCCAGAGGAAAATGTCGAGAAGACGCCGCGGTTGAAAAATCGTCGTCCCTCGACGCGACGCTTGAAGACGGCGCAAGACGGCGGCGTCGGAGCGTTTAACGTTCGCGCCGCGCGTAAAATAAAAAACGCCGAACGGTCTTCCGACGCGTTCGGCGTTACGTCAAGTCGACGGCGTCTTACAACGGTTTTTCAACGATTTTCTAATTGTCGCGACCTTCGAAGTCCCGCGCTCGCCCCTCCTCTTTCGCTCGCTTTTGCCGCTCCTTTTTTAAGTCGGCGTCGGTCATCAAGCGCGCCGCGTTGTAAAAGAGGCAAAATATCGCGCAAATAATCAAATAAACTTGAATATCGTTTAAATAAACACCGTTAAATTTTACCCGTTTTTCCTTATTTTTGAGTTCCGCTTCGTCCTTCGAATTCGCCGACTTCTCGGCTTCCGATTTGTCGCCGGAATCGTTCGTTTTCTCTTCGACGTTCGTTCCCGTCGAGTCCGCCGACTCCGCGTCGTCTTCGCTATTTTCCTTCTTCTCGACGTCGTTCGCTTCTTCGTCGTTTTTCCAATCCGCCGACTTCGAGCGCGCCGCGTCCCCTTCCAACGCGACCGGTTTTAAAAGCGCGACCGCCAACTCGCCGCTCGTATCGTCGTTCTTCTCTCGCGACGTCGACGCCGCCTCGGATTTCAACGGCCCGCCCAACCCTTTGCTTCTTCCCAGCGACGCGAACGTCGGCGGTTCGTCGATAAAATCGGCGTTGATCGCGTTTTCGGCGGCGAACGCCAACGACACGTTCTCCGACGCGTCGGACGCGTCGACGACGGACGTTTCGCGCACTTTCGCCGCTTCTTGCGTTCGTCGCGCGAGCAAAACCTCGCGCTTCGCTTCGATCGCTTTCGCCCAAAAATCGGGCTCCGCGATCTCCGGACGAACGCGCCGTTGCAAATCTTGCTGGATAACGAACGTCGGCGAAAAGACCGGCGGCGACGGCGGAAGCGCGGTCGCGGTCGCGTTTTCGGCGGCGAACAACGCGTTTCTCACCCGTTTAAGCGCGGCTTCGCGCCCGACGCGACGCAACGTCTCCGGCGTTTCGCGCCCGTCGGCGGCGACGTAAGTCGGCTGTTGCGAAATCGGATAAACGCCGCTCGTCTCCAACGCGACGCGCGCCCAAAGCTCCGACCCTTCGGCGTCGGCGACGCCCTCTTCCGGTCGCCAACTCAAAAGGTCGCTCGTCGGCGCGTCCGTCGCGCGTTCCGCTTCCAACGCCGTCAAACGCTCGATCGCTTGCGTTAAGAAATATTGAACGCGAATGCAATACGTTCCCATCGTCGACTCGCCGTTAGAGCCCCAAAGAACGCCCGCCAACTCGCCGTATCGATTGAAAATCGGCCCGCCTGAGTCTCCTTTGCGCACCCCTTTGTCGACCGCCAACGTTTCGTAAAGAAGCGCGTTCTCCGGCGCCGACGCCGCCGATTTGGCGAGCGCCGCCGACGCGACGCCGTTCGTTAACTTGCCCGCGCCGCGCTCGCTCGCGTTCTCTTCGCCTCCGCTCGTTTCGTCTTCGTCGTCGGCGACGAGAAGCGCGTAATTCTGAACGCGTCCGCCTTGAATTTGAAATTCGGTCAATCCGGCGCTTTCGCCGTATCCGGCGACCCATAACGCGTCGCCGACCGCAGGCACCGCTTGCGAAATAGGAATCGGCGCGACCCGCGGCGGTTTTCGAACGACCAACGCCGCTAAGTCCCAAGTTTCGTCGCGCAAAATAACCCGAGCCGGACTCGAAAAAGTCGGAAACTTCGCGACGATCGACTCGCGCGCCTCGCTAACGACGTGCCAGTTCGAAACGACGATTCCCCATTCGCCGACTTCGGCGACAAACGTTCCGGAACCGTAATACAGAGGGATCGTTTGCGAACCGTCCTCCCGTATTTGCGCCTTGTCGCGTCCGACGATTTTCGCGACGGCCGGATAACGCGTTTGCACCCCGAGCGCGTCGCGGCGCAACGGATCGAAACGGCGCGGAGCGGTTTGCGCGTCGCCGCCGGCGGCAAGTTCGGAACGTCCCGCGCCGTTCGCCCCGACGTTGGAAGCGGTCGTCGGACGTTGCGCGAACGCCGCGTACGGCGCGACGACGACCGTTCCGATCGCCGCTCCCGCGAACGCCGACGCAATAAAAAGAACGCCGGTTCCCTTAGGCTCCGCGTTAGCGCGGCTCGCCGTCGAACGTATCGACGCCGACGCCGCGCGCGACGCTAGGAAACGCGCCCCTATCAAGCAGAAAAAGAAAAACGCGACGAAAAAAAAGAACAACACGAACCCGTTCTTGCTATTTTATCTGTTTTCACCATCTTACCG
>JAFSFF010000358.1 GCA_017435375.1 Thermoguttaceae bacterium | reverse complement strand
GCCGCGCCTTAACTCTTTCCGCCGACGCGTCCTAATACCGCCGACGCCGCGCCCTCTTTGATTCCGACAAATCAAACGACAATAAACTTTTTTCGCAACAAAAGAAAAACAATCAAAAGAAGCGTCGCCGTCTCCCCTTAAACGACGACGCGGCAAGCTTTACGTCGACGCCGCGCTCAAAACGGCGACTTAACCAAATCCGCTTCGGTCGCTTCGACGAAGCGAATCAAATCGCTCGGCGCGATCCTCAACATCGTCCCCCGAACGCCCGCGTTGATCAAAATTTCGTCGAAAAGGGTCGCCGTTTCGTCGATCAGCGTCGGAAATTTCTTCTTCATTCCGACCGGCGAACACCCGCCGCGAATATACCCGGTCAAATCTTTGAGGTCTTTCATCGGGATCAAATCAACCTTTTTATCGCCGAACGCTTTCGCGACTTTTTTCAAGTCGAGCTCGTCGGCGACCGGCAGGCAGCAAACAAAAAATCCCTTCTTTTCCCCTTTCATTACAAGGGTTTTGAACATCGACTCCGGCGCCGCGCCCATTTGCTCCGCGATATGCCCGCCGGACAAATCGCTCTCGTCGACCTCGTATTCGACCGTCTCGAACGGAATCCCCGCGCTCTCCAAAAGTCGAATCGCGTTCGTTTTCGCTTGCGTTGCCATCGCCGCCCCCTTCTTTTATTCTTCCTAAAATCGCCTCGACGTTCGCCGCCCAAAACCGCGTCCGTTCTCCGAGTGTTTTCAGCGCCAATTATCCAATAATCAAACGTCGGTTTCCGGAAGTTTCGACCGTCTTCGCGCCCGACTTCTTTTTCGCGCCCGAACGTCTTTTTTAATTTTCGAACGTTTTCCATTAAATCAAAGGCGCCGATTTTAGCGCCGCGGTCGTCGACGTTTTAAAACGCCGTTCATTGTACGCCCCGACGCGCCGACGTCAAGCCGCCCGCCCTCCTTGCGAAAAAGAAAAAATCGGTTATATTATAAGGAAGTTTTTGCAGGTCGCGGTCGTCGCTCTCACGCGCCTCCGTTTCGACGCTCGCAAAAACGCCGCAAACCTCCCATTTTAACGTAAAACGGCGAAATCGTCCGCCTCGCGCGCCCCTTGTTCGTCGACAAAATAAGGAATTGAGAGAAATGACGCCCCTCGTCGACCTCCCGCCGATCTCGGAAACGACCCCCATCACCGAAATTTTAGCGCGCAACGCCCAACTTTACGGCTCCGACGTTTGCCTCGTCGAAATCAATCCGGAAGTCGACGAAGCGCGCCGAATCACTTGGAAAGATTTCGACCTCGTTCAACCGTCGGCGACGCCCGACCCGACGAACCAACGCCGCTCGACGACTTGGAAAAAATTCGACGATTTGGCCAACCGCTTCGCGAACCTCCTCCTCAGTCGCGGGCTGAAAAAAGGAGACAAAGTCGCGATTCTGCTGATGAACTGCCTCGAATGGCTCCCGGTTTACTTCGGCGCGTTGAAAGCGGGCGCGATCGCCGTCCCGATGAATTTCCGTTACGCGGCGGACGAAATCAAATATTGCCTCGAACTGGCCGAAGTCGACTATTTGGTCTTCGGGCCGGAGTTCATCGGTCGCGTCGAAACGATTTGCGACCAAATCCCGCGCGTTCGCGGCCTTTTCTATCTCGGCGGGAACGCGCCGACCTTCGCCGAATCGCTGCACACGCTGACGTCGTACTGCTCGACCGACGCGCCGGAAATCAAGTTGACCGCCGAAGACGACGCGGCGATTTACTTCTCGTCCGGAACGACCGGCTTCCCTAAGGCGATTCTACACAAGCATTTAAGTCTCACGTCGTCCTGCTTCGTCGAGCAAAACCACCACGGCCAAACGCGACAAGACGTCTTCCTCTGCATTCCGCCCCTTTATCACACCGGCGCGAAGATGCATTGGTTCGGCAGCTTCCTCGTCGGCGGGAAAGCGGTTCTTTTACGCGGCGTCAAACCGCAAACGATCCTTCACGCGGTTTCCGAAGAGCGTTGCACCATCGTTTGGCTCCTCGTTCCTTGGGCGCAAGACCTCCTCGACGCGCTCGACTCGAAGGAACTCGACGCCGACGATTACGTTTTGTCGCAATGGCGGCTGATGCACATCGGCGCGCAACCGGTTCCGCCGAGCCTCATTCGCCGTTGGCGCGAGCGTTTCCCGAACCATCAATACGACACCAATTACGGTCTTAGCGAGTCGATCGGCCCCGGTTGCGTTCACTTGGGCGTCGAAAATATCGACAAAGTCGGCGCGATCGGCAAACCCGGCTACGGTTGGGAAGCGGCGATCGTCGACGAAGCGAAAAATCCGGTTCCGCAAGGCGAAGTCGGCGAATTGGCCGTCCGCGGCCCCGGCGTCATGACGGAATATTACCGCGACCCGGAAGCGACCGCCGCGACGCTCGCGAACGGCTGGCTTTACACCGGCGATATGGCGCGCGAGGACGAAGACGGCTTCATTTACCTCGTCGACCGCAAAAAGGACGTCGTCATCAGCGGCGGCGAAAACATCTATCCGGTTCAAATTGAAGACTTTATGCGCCGTCATGACGACATTAAAGACGTCGCGGTTATCGGCCTTCCCGACCCGCGTCTCGGCGAAATTACGGCGGCCATCGTCGAACTGAAGCCGGGTCGAACGACGACGGAAGACGACCTGAACGCGTTCTGCGCCGCGCTTCCGCGTTACAAACGTCCGCGCCGCATCATTTTCGCCGAAGTGCCGCGCAACCCGACCGGCAAAATCGAGAAGCCGAAACTTCGCGAAAAGTACTGCGGCAAGAGCCTCGTCGCGACGCAAATCGAACGCTAAACCGCGTTTTTCCGCAACTTAACGCCGCTCCCTTAAAGTCGGCGCGTCCGTTTTCCCGCGGCGCGCCAACTTTTCCCTTTCTTTTTTTCTTTCCCCTTTTCCTTTTCTCGTCCTTCCTTCTGTCTTAAACGCGGCGCCGCTTCGTCTTGCGCCGCCCAACGCGACAAAACATCGCCGCGCTAAAAAAAATTTTCGCCCGCCGCTTGATTTCGCTTCCGTAATCGAATATAATAGCAAGCGAAACGACAAGCGGTCGCATATCGCGCCGCCGTCGCCAGTTCTTAACAACCGTTCGCAACAGGAGACGCCCTATGTCGCAATCGTCGCAAAAACCGTCGTTAAAGAAGATAACGCTTTACGCCGTTTTATTCGTCTTTTTATTAACCGGCGTCGCGATCGTCGCCGTCGCCGCGTCCTTTAGAAACAACGTTCCGCCGACGATTTCGCCCGAAACGACCGTCCTAACCGAGCCGCTAACGCCGGACGGAAAGTCGGTCGATTACCGCGCGCTTTTCCTCCAAGAGCAAGACGAAACGCTCGGCGACCCGGCGCAAAACAGCTTTCGCGACGTTCTTAACGCGTTCGGGCCGCTTGCTTTAGACGCCGGAATCGCGAAACCGACGCCGCCTTGGGCCGATTTTTTAAGGAAGCAAAGCGCGCGTCAAAAAGCCGAATACGCGTTCCACTGCGAAAAATTCGGGCTCGACCCGACCGCCGAACCCGCGTTTTGGAGTCGACCGGAACTCCTCGACGTCTTTCGACTTAGCGTTGACGCCGACGCCGAGTCGCCGCTCGCGTTCTTGACGGAAGAAACTTGGACGCCGGAGGAACTTCCGCTCGTCGACGCTTGGCTTCGGCAAAACGCCGACCTTTTCGCGCTCTTGGAAACCGCGCTCGACCGAGAAACGTTCGCCCCTTATCTCTTCCCGCAAGACGAATTGTTCGGCATGTTCGGCAAAAACAATTTCGCGTTTAAGTTCTGCAATAATATCGCCTTAGCGTTGAAAGCCCGGGCGCTCCACCGCGTCGCGACGGGCGACGTCGACGGCGCGCTCGACGATTTGCGCCTTATTTTGCGTCTCGGGCGTTCGCTCTTAAACGTCGAAACGAACGCGTTTAACGAAAATTTCGCCGCGCTAAGCGTTTTGCGACGCGCAACGGAAGCGGTCGAAGCGACGCTCGCGGCGGTTCGCGAAAATCCGGCGTCGGCGGCGCGGTTGGCGGCGATTTTCGACGAAACGCTCGGCGACTTCGATTACGCGGCGGCGGTCGAGCGCGGGATTCGCAACGAACGCGTTTTCGAGTTTCTGCCGTTTCTCGTCGACGTTCTCGCCGCCGGGCCGACCGAGCGCGCGGAAGCGTTCCTCTTTCTCGGCTGGGTTCGCGGCGACGTCCCACTTCTCGACGAAACGACGGTAAACGTCGCGACGCGAGCGCTCGACGGCGACGCGTTTTTAAGCCGCTTTAACCTCTTTTGGGAGGCGGCGTTAGAAGACGATTTCGATTACAAGACGTCGAAGTTTGCCGGCGCTCTCGACGCGCCGTCGTTGTTGAGTCCGTCGCGAAAAACGCGTTCGCGAGCTTGGGCGGACGTCGTCGGCGCGCTCGCGGGCCCGCCGTTCCAAGGGTTTCGCGGAGCGTTCGAGCAAACGCGACTTAAAGTAACCGAACTGCGTGCCGCCGCTTCGCAAGCCGCCGTCGCGCAAGCGCAACCGGAAACCGCCCCGACGCCGCCCGAACCGACGCCGTAAAGCCGCCCGCTCGACGAAGCGGG
>JAFSFF010000357.1 GCA_017435375.1 Thermoguttaceae bacterium | reverse complement strand
TCGCGGTTGAACGCTTGGTGGCTTCTCTTCGGTTCGCTGATTTGCGCGCTTTTATTGGGAACGATCGCGACGGTCTTTCTCTTCGGCGCGATTTCTTTCTGGGCGATGCGCGAATATTTGACGCTGACGCCGACGCGCCCGGCCGACCATCGAACGCTCGTCGGCGTCTTTTTCGTTTTGACGCCGTTGCAATTTATATTGGTCGGGCTGAATCCGGATTGGTTTGAAAGCGTGTTCGGCGTCGGAACGTATCCGGTTTACTCGGCGATGATTCCGACGTTGGCGTTTCTCGTTCTTCCGGCGGGCGTCGCGGCGTCCGGCGACCCGAAATTCTTCCTCGAACGGATTGCGAAGTTGCAAGTCGGTCTCTTAATTTGCGTATATTGCCTAAGTTACGCGCCGGCGTTGTTGACGACGAACCTTCCGAACCCGAAACCGACGCCGAACGTTTTAGAGGTCGAAGCGGTCGATTTGGAGGAAAAGGTCGTCGGAACGATCGAACGTTCGTTGGTCGCGATGCAAACGTCGTCGACGGAGAACGCGGAAAATCCTGAAGCGATGGTGGAAACGTTGGAAAACGGCGACGCGGTCTCGACGCCGCGACGTTCGTTGGCGTCGACGAATCTCTCGTTGCTCTTTGCGTTCGTCTTTTTGACGCAACTTAGCGACGTGGCGCAATATCTGTGGTCGTTGGCGTTTCCGAAACACAAGATAGCGCCGGCGATCAACTCGAACAAGACGACCGAAGGCGTATTGCTCGGCGCGCTGACGACGTCGTTGGCGGCGGTCGGGTTGTGGTATTTTACGCCGTTTCCGTACTGGTGGCAGGCGGCGTTGGCCGGTCTGATCATCGCCGGAATGGGGTTTGCCGGGACGATGACGACGAGCGCGATTAAGCGCGACCGCGGCGTCGGCGACTACGGCGTCCTAGTCGAGGGCCACAACGGCGTCCTCGACCGAATCGACTCCCTCTGCTTCGCCGCGCCGGTCTTCTTCCACTACGTCTGGATCTGCCTGATGTAACGCTTCGCCATTAAAATAGCGAAGAGAGGAAAAGCGTGCTAGCTGTTGGGAACGAGCGACGCGCCTTCGAAAGCGTTTTCCGGCGTCGCCAACACAGAATAAAAAGGCTTTCGAGTTCTTGAAAGCCTTTTTATTTTTGTGTTTCGAAACAGGAATGAACTCGTAAAAAGAGCGCGAAAATCGACGCGAGCAAAACGCCGCGAACTTTTGTCGCCGTTTGGCGGTTAAAAATGTCAAGTGTTCCGGTTTCGCGTCGCCAAAACAGATTTTTGCGTCGTTGTCGCGACTTTTTAACGGACGACGGAATGTTGTACGTCGTTAGCCGAAGAGATTGCCTAATACGTCGCCGATCGTTTCGCAGACCGACTCCATATCGATCGACTCGACCGCATTACCGATAAAGTTCGCCGCGCCTTCAGCAACGGTTCCAATCTTATCGGCGGTTTCCGAGACGAAAGTAGTAATATCGTCGAAATCAAAATCGCCGTCGCCATCGCCGTAACAAAAGTCCGCAGCCTTAATTTTCGCGCCTGCGTTGCAGTTCGGACTGGAGATAATCTTTTTACCGACGACGCTCGTTGCGCAGTCAATTAGCAAACTTCCAAAGAACATTGTTTTTACCTTTCTTTTACTGCGGAACTAATGAATTTTCGACAATTTATGCTTGTCTTTTTTATACGTTTCCTCTGTGCTTGCCTATAAGAGGGCGCGTTGTCGAAAATTTTGCGTTAAAATTTAAAATTTTTACAATTTTTTTTTAACATTAGCATTTTGCGTTGTTACCCGTTTTTCGCGCGCCGGGGCCGAGATTCCCCAATCGACGACCTTAATTTTCTTTACCAGAATAGAGTTTGAAGGTCAAAAAACGCGGCGGCGCTTGAAAATCAAGACTACTTTTTCGGCGCTTCAAAGAGAGCGGCAAGAAATGAAAAAAGGCCTTCGATTTCTCGAAAGCCTTCGTTTTTAGTACCTCCAGAGGGATTCGAACCCACGACCCACGGATTAAGAGTCCGTTGCTCTACCAGCTGAGCTATAGAGGCGTTTTATCGATTCGGAAACTTCAAACGCCGTTAAGTAAAGTCTTAGCGGTCGGTTGTCGTTTCCTTCAAGCAACACGTATATTCTAACCGAAATCGCGAATCGCGCAAGAGGCTTTTTTAAAATTTTCCTAATTTTTTCCGCGACGCTTCGGAACGCGTCGGCGCCGAGGGAAAAGAACGGAACAAAAATCGCCGCGTCGGCGCTAATGCGACGGCGGAAACGTCGTAAAATAACGCTATCGGCGCTCGATTCGATAAAAAAACGAACGTCGATAGCGTTGCGGCGCCAGGTTCCGGCGGTTTTAACGTCGGCGATCGCGCGCTTGTAACGCTCAAATCGCCGCTTCGCTTTTAGCGATTAGAGGAATTTTTTGTAATCGCCGACCATCGGGACGCTCGGGTGAGCGTTCGGGCCGAAGTAACGCAAGCCGACCAACGGTTCCGAACCGGTGTTCACAATCTCGACGCCCTTCGTCGCCGCCGTCGCGGTGATGAAGATTTCGTCGTCCGGCTCTTCGCCGAAGCGAATCATGTTCGGCGATTCGATCGCGAGCTTGCCCATCGTCCCGCGGCCTTGCGTCGTGATCCAGCCGCTCGCCGCGCCGTCTTTCAGGACGCAACGGCAGCCCGGCATGACCGTCAGCTCTTTCGCGGTGAAGAGCTGCTTGCCGTCGATCAAGCCGTACACGATCCACTTGTCGACGTAACCGCCGTTCGGGTCCGATTTTTCCGCGTCGACGATCGGTTCGAGATAGTTGTGTTCCTTGAAATACGGGTCGACGTTCTTTTCCCAGTCGAGCTGCTCGACGATGAAATCGAGATCGAATTTCTTGTCGTCCGGAACGTTTTTCACGAGCAAGTCCCACGGAATCGCGTCTTTGTCCGTCAGCGATTGAAACATACCGAAAACGTCGGAGCCCCATTGCGGTTCGTAAGTGCAGACCGAGCCCGGCGCGTGGAGGACGCCCGCCGGAATAATCCAGCCGGTTCCCGGTTTCAGACGATACGCCTTCGCCAAGTCGAGAATGCCGTTGTCGCCCTTGTTCCAGTCTTCGAGGCATTTGCGGACTTGCGCTTTCGTCGTGCCCGGTTCGAGACCCATAAACGTATAGTCGAAGCGGTTTTCCGCGGCGTTCAGTTGCGGCGGATAGTAGTAGGCTTCCGGTTTGCCGTCTTGGCCGGTCAGCTTCGCGTCCTTGTCCATTTGGTGCATATGGTGCGGGAGCGGGCCGAGGTTGTCGAAGAATTTCGAGAAGACCGGCCAACGACGGTGCGCTTCCCAAATCGCGTCGCCGACGACCGCGCCTTTGCCCTCTTCGACCGCGTCGCGGAGGAGGAAACGTTTGCCCGCGACGCGGACGTAGCTGAGCCCTTCGTCTTCGGCGCGACCGGCGTTTTCCGCTTC
>JAFSFF010000356.1 GCA_017435375.1 Thermoguttaceae bacterium | reverse complement strand
ATTTCGACATTTTGCAAACCTCCCGTTCCGCTTGGGGGGGCGTCGGTTGGTTGCGAACGACCGATCGGACCGACCGGTCAAAGAACGCGGCGCCCTTTCGAGCGTCGCGCCCTCTCTTCAAGGAAGTAAGAGGTTGGCGCGCTTATATTTAACGAGCGAGTCGGCGCCAAACGGGAGCGCTCGTCTTCGCCGTCGCTCGTCCCTCGGCGTTTGTCTCGAAGCGTAAAAAAGGGACGCGGCGAATTTGGAAAAAGGAGCCGCCGCCTTCTCTCGGCGACTCCCCGGGCTCCCGCCCTCCCTCCGGCGACGCTAACCGCGCCGCCAAAAGGTTTAGTCGTTTGCGTCAAACGTTCGCCGGTTTAAGCGTCTCGGTTTTAGCCAAGATGACGACTTCGGCGTCGGTCGCGTCGACCTCGGTCGTCCGCCCGTTTTCGGCGATCGCAAGACAAAGTAGCCGCCCGTTCTTGACGCGAACGGCGTCGACGATGAGGCCGCGAGTCGCGACGGTTTTCCCGGCGAGGAGCGCGTTAAAAATTTTGAGCGCGGTTTCGGACATTCGGTTAGTTCCTTATTTTACGTTGGTTAGGTTGCAAACGAAACGAACTCTAGAGTTCGTTTTGAAGTTCGAACGACGGCGGCTGCCCTTTCCGTCTCGGCGTTCAGTAAACGCGCCGCCGTCTCCGACGACGCGCCTGTCGCAAATGCGTTGACGCGGCTTAATTTAACGAGCGAGTCGACGCGCGGCGCTCGGTTTCGCCGTCGACCGTCCCCCAACGCTTGCGCGAAGTGAAATAAGGGGACGCGGCGAAATAACGTCTTTTGTTCAAGGGGCAAGGCCCGCCGCCGCGAGTTTTTCGACGGCGGGCCCGATGGAGGTTTCCCAGGTTAAAGGACGGCGCGTCCAGGAGTCGCGCCGCCCCTAACACTCTGGAAGGCGCGGCTTACGTTTAACGAGCGAGTCGGCGCGCGGCGCTCGGCGACGCCGTCGTTCCCCCGGGACGAAAAAACGCAAAACTAAAGGGGCGGCGTCCGCGACCGTCAAGCGGCGGTCGCAAGTTCGGTAAAATATACGTTTAATCGCGACGGCGCGTCTCCGACGCGTTGAAGCGGCGTCGCCACATATGCGCCGGGTTGAGCCACTTCTTGACGCGATCGATCGCTTGAAACCCGTCGTTCGCGACGACGTTCCGAAAGACCGCGACCGGGTTCGACTCCGGCGCGTTACGGTCGGTAACAACCACTTCAAAAACGCGTTCGTCGGCTTGGGTTTGCGTCGTTTGCGTTCTCGCTTGCGTCATCGCGGCGTCCTCCGCGCGTTCGGCGTTTTGAAGAGCGCGTCGCGTTTCGCCAAGGCGGCTTCGACGCGGCGATCGATTTCGCTTTGTCGTCGTCGAACCTCGACGCGCGGCGCTCGTTGCGACGCTAAGAACGCCTCGAACGCCGACTTGCGAACGTAGAACGCGCCGTCGATTTTGAGCGCGTCGAGTCGCAAGCCGTCGGCGACGCCGAAGAGTATCCAGCGTTCGATTTTCGACTTCGACGGTCGCGACCCGGCGGCGAAATACTCGCGCCGCAACGCGTTGACCGAATAAAGCGGGTCGTTTTTATCGGACATTAAAACGCCTTTCGCCAAGGGGTTAGGTTCCGCGCCGGGTTCCCGACCGACGCGGAACGGTGAAACGAGCAAGCAAGAAATTTCGCGTTTTTCGAGCTTCGTTTTCCGTCGTTGTTTTGAACGTTGGAGTTGGTTTTCGAAACTCGCCGGACGCTCCGGCAAAAACCGCGACGGCGGTTAAACCGTCGCGGCTTGCGGCGCCGCCGGGCGCTCCGGGCCCGCGCTACCGCGCGAACTCGGTTTCGTCGCTCCCGTTGGTCGCAGACGATTGCGCCCAATTTCGGAAAACGTCGCGCCCGGTCGGTCGCAGAAACCGCGACGGCGGTTAAACCGTCGCGGCTTGCGCGGTAACGTCTCCGCGCCCGGGTTACGGTTGTCGCCGGTTTTAACGCCAATCGACAGGCGGATTTCAACGCGTTTCCTCGCGGCCCTTTAACGCGCGGCGGCGCGGTTTTTTATCGTGGTCGCTGCTCCACTCCCAGCCCCGGCGAAAATCGAACGAGCGGCAGACGCGCCCGGCGATAATGTTCGGGGATCGGAAAACGCCCGCCGCCGTTTCCGACGACGGGAGTTCGCGGGGCCGATTGCAGTCGGTTGGCCCGCCCAAGAGGTCGGCGTTCAAGGAACCGAAACCGCCTCGCTCTTGTTTCGTTAAAAGACGGCGCCCAAGTCGAAACGGGCCCAACCGCTTCGACCGCGCGACTTCGGCGAGCTTCAAACCGAACCCGCGCGTTTGTCGACGCCGACAAAGGTTTTGGTTTTCCTTAACAGGTTACGAATCGGCGAGTTATAAGCGACATATTTTTTCTTCGGCTTCAGCGCGCATTTGATTGGCAATAGCAAACTGATACACCAGCGCATTCATTACAGGGTCAACTCCGCGCGCGCAACCTTCGGCATACGCTATATCACACGCTAAGCTGTAAAACTCGTCCTCAGGGAGCCAAATTGAGACGCCGTCCTTGTTAACGACCTCTGGATGTCGACAGTAGGTTCTCTTTGCCATTTTATCGCCTTTCCCCAAAATGCCGCAGTCCAAGCTCGACGTTTGGAACCAATCGCGGCGAACAAACACGGTTTTAAAGAACAGCAGACAAAATCGTGTTTTTTGTCGACTGCGGCTTTTTTGGGCGGTATTGCTTAACGCGTTACTTAACCGTCTGCGAAGCGTCTTTAAGAGACGTCGCCGACTCTTTGGCAAGCGAAACACGTTTCTCACCGCCACGAAACCACATTCTTACCGCCGCTTCCGCGCCTTGCGCAAAGGCGGCGGCAATCGCGTCTTCTTCGGTCGCGTAGATATCCCAAAATATCGGACCTGAGCATCTCTCGAACGAACGCAAATACACCATCGGGTAGGACGTGCCTTCACGAAGTTCACGAGCCCCGAAGACGCACCAGAAATCGCACCCCCACCCCGACCAACGCACCTCGCCAACGTCAAAACGTCTAATCTGCCAAACGTTTCCTTTGTTGTTGAGTTTCTTGGCTTGAAACACTGACGGGCAGATAGAGGGGTCGCCGATAACCTGCTCCGTTATCTGCTTAGCTTGTTCGAGCGTGATTTGATTGTTTAAAGGGTTCATTTGCACACTTTGTTTTGAAAGTCGCGGGCCTAGCTTGACGGTTGACACCACTCGCGCGCCAAGCGGCTTTCGGGGCGGGTAGCTGGTCGCCTCGGAAACGGTTGTCGCCCGCGACGTTTTACAAGTTTTCTTACCGTGTTTTCAACGCGGCGAGCATGCCGTCGACGAAGGTTTCGACTTTACCCAAAAGGCAAGGATTCGTCGCTTTCAACTCTTCGATTTTCTTTTGAATTTGCGCGTCGATATTCATTGTTATTTCTCCGTTGGGTCGGGCGGCGGATTCGAGCCGGTCGAGGCCCTAATCTCTTCCGGCGTTTCGCCGTTGCGCGGGGTAAACGGCGCGCTTCGGCGAAAATTTGTCAATCCGCCGCCCTTCTTTTGTACCATTGGATACAATATACAACAAAACAGCACCGTTGTCAACGGCTTTTTATAAAATTTTACAGATTTTGTTACCGATGGTACTATTCAAGCGTTAAAATGTCGCTAGAATATAAGAGAGGATAATTATGAAAAACAGGCTCATATTACTTCGAGAAACACTCGGCTACAACCAATCGCAATTCGCAAAATTGATTCCACTCGTGCGAGCTTCATTAAGTCGCTTCGAACGCGGAGAACGCGAGATGCCCGACTATTACGTCGAGCTTATCTGTGTGAAGTTCAACGTGAACAAAGAGTGGCTTTTGCACGGCGAAGGCGAAATGTTCGCGCCGCCTAATGAAAGCGAGCAAGAGATTGCCGAGAAGTTTTTGTTGCACAAAATTCATCAGCTTCCGGAGGATTGCAAGAAAGAACTGCTCAACTTTTGTATTCGGCTCTTGAAAGCGGAGTCGAAAAATTTTTAACGAGTTCGCGAACTGGGTTTTGACCGAGTTCCAAAACCGACTGTAACCATCGACAACAACCGTTCGCGCCGAGAAGCCCTAAAATCTCGGCGCGAATGTTTTAAGGGTAAACGCAATGCCGGAAGTCAATATTTTTCTTGACTTTTTTCACTCGATTAGTTTTGAAAACTACCTCAATTTCAAAGGAAAAAATAGTTTCACCTGTCTGTCGCCTGTCAACGTAATTCACGGAGCGTATACTAGCGATTACTTAGCTATTTTAAACGTACTTGAATACGTTACGAACGGTTCCTATACCGCCCCTATAAAAGCATCGATAGAAGTTAAAACCACCCCCGCTTGGATCAATAGTTGTTCAAAGCTTCTTGTTAAAAAAAGCGGTAAATCCCAAATCGTTCCAAGCGATTTTGAAACACGCGCAATTACCTCATTTGAACTGCGCAAAGAAAAACAGCGATTCAACACGCATCCTAATTACAACAAAGGGTTTCGAACAACAGCAGAATGCCTCGCGCCTTTTAATAAATGCCGCGACCCTTTTTATAATAGTGAGAAAAAGTCGGTTTTATCCGATTTAGTTTCACGATACCTTGATAATTTTTGTTTTTTTAAAACCTGTTTGAACGATCTTGGTATTGAATCTGATATTTTTAAAGACTTAACAGATTTATCAAACAATTTATGGCAGACAACTGTATGCGGTTTTGAGCTTAATCGTTCTAACGATCAGTTTTTGCAAAAATTGCACGATTTTATATTAGCTACCGGGTTCACTGTTTTTATAGCAACCTCAAACCCCCAAATTAGACAATTTTTTGAGGCACAAGAGCAAACAACCATTTACGCAATAACTCGACAAAATGAGATTGCAACATTGCAACTTGTAAAGCCTCGGCTTAACAGTTTCCCAAAATAAGAAACCGTGAAACCTTTACCGCGCGAATAGCCCAAAAGATCGCGCCAGGAACCGCAACAACTTAACCTAATCGCCTTCGTCGAGAGCCCAAAATCGACGAAGGTTTAAATTAAAAAGAGCTTCAAAATATCGAAAAAACGCGTCGCCACAGACCGTTCGCGGTCTCGACCCGGCGGCGAACGCGGGGCCCTTTTGGGTCGAAATTGGGTCGAAAAAGTTTCAAAAAAGACGTTTTTTCCACTTTTAACAAGCAAGAAAAAAGAGGGCAAAAAACGCGCAACCCGCGAATTTTCAAGAGTTTCCACTGCCGCGTCCGCGACGACTTTAAAGGCTTTGCAAGCCGGAGGCCGCCGGTTCGATCCCGGTTGGCTCCATTTGCCCAAACGTTTATATTTCAAGCGTTTGGGCTTTTTTTCTTAAGAAAGCGTTTTGTTCGTCTCGTTCCTCAAATAGACCTCGAATCTATTTTTCGGGAGTCTGCAAAATGCCCCGTCTTCCGAATTTTTCGGAATCTTTCTAGCGACGCCGGTCGCGCCCGAACGTTCGCGACGCGTTACGCAAAGATCGGCATTCTCTTTTCGACATTTTTAAAGCTGGAAACGATCGTTATTTTAGTTAATCGTTAGATTCCGCACGCCCTAAACTCCGTCGCAAAGGCAACTTCGGGCAATCCCGTTTTAAGTCGGACTCCGGCTTCGCCCATAATTACCCGCGTATAATCGATAAGGCCGTCGCCAAAATTTTTCTTAAAAATCGCGTCAACAACTCTCGAACGCCGACCGCCTCGCGCGTCGCCCGCTATTCTCAATCGTTAGAAGACATTACGACAAACGCGATCGCCAACGTTTTACAATGCGTCAACGAAATTTTCACGTCGACGACGCCCAATTCGTCGGCGACTTTTTTCGCGCCTCCGGTCAAAAAAAGTTGGGGCGCGCCGTCCGGACGATTGACGACTTCGACGTCCGTCCAAGAAATCCCGGACGCCCAACCGGTGCCCAACGCCTTCAACGTCGCCTCTTTCGCCGCCCAACGCGCCGCCAACGATTCGCCGAAATTACGTCGTTTCCGCAAACAATACTCGCGTTCGCGCTCCGTAAAGACTCGATTCAAAAAGGTTTCCGGAAATCGCTCGTAAAGTTTCACGACGCGTTCGATCTCCGCCGCGTCCGTTCCAATACCGACGACTCGCATCTCTTCGTTCCCCGCTCGCAAACGCCGTTCGTCGAGAAACAGCGTTCGTTACTATCTAAAGCCTTTTATCGCAAACGCTTAAAGCCGCCGCGTCAAACGCTCGGCAAAAGGAGAAAACCGACGGCGAAAATCCCCGCGTCGATCAACCCGTGACTCAGCCAAGCGCCGTAAATCGAGTCGCTGCGGCGATATATCTCCTGCCAAACGAGCCCGCCGACAAAAACGCCGAACGAACAAACCCAGGTCGCCGGTTCGCGAAAACCGAAATAGACGCCCAACAGAAGGACGTGATGCAACATAAAACCGGCGTTCGAAATCAACGACGCGGCGACGTATGGCAAACGCTCCGCCAAGCGCCCAAACGTAAACCACCGCCAATAATACTCTTCCAGACCGGAGTGAACGATCGAGTAAAATATCGTCAACAGAAGAAACGCGCTCGGCGTCGCCAACCCCAACGGCTGCAAACGCCCGAGCGCCTCCTCGCGCAAATTATCGACGAGCGGCTTAAACGTTCCCGGTTCTTTCGTTAAGTACGCTCCGACAAAGAAGATAAGAAGTCCTACGACGGCGCCGAAAATCGCGCCCGTCGCCAAACCGCGACGATTCGGACGCCGAACCAACCAACGCGTCTGCAACACAAACGCCGCGATAAACGCCGGAAACGCAAACTGCAACGTCTTGCCTGCGACGAAAATATATTTCGAAAACGACGGCGCAAACCGTTCGCCGAAAATAAAATACGCCCAAGTCAAAAACGACGGAAAGAGAAGCGCAAACGCTAAAATCAACGTATTACGACGCCGAGTCAAACGTTTTTGTTCCCGCTCCTCGTGGCGACGCTCCCGACGTTTTTTAGAAAAAAAATCGAACATTATTTAATCCTTACCGAATCGCACAAGTCTTTATTTTAATTCTATTTAAAAGCGAGCGTTACGTTTGACGCCGCGTCCTTGCGATACTCGACGACACGACGTCAAAATAAAGTTAACGCGTTTAAAGGCTCCGAAACGCGTCGGCGGCGACGTCGATCGTTCGGTCGATCAGCTCGTCCGAGTGCGCGACCGACGTAAACATCGCCTCGAACTGACTGCACGGCAGGTAAACGCCGCCGTCTAAGAGTTTCCAGAAGAATTTCGCGAATTTTTGCGTGTCGCAACGCGACGCGGACGGCCAGTCGACGACGGCGTCGTCTTCGTCGCCGAGGAAAAAGAGCGTCGCCATTCCGCCGCAACGTTGAACGGAAACCTTGACGCCGGCGGCGTTTGCAGCCTGCGACAAACCGTCGGCAAGTCGCGCGGTCGTTCGCTCGATTTTCGCGTAAAATTCGGCGTCTTCGTCAAGCGCTTTCAGCGTCGCGATCCCGGCGGCGGTCGCAAGCGGATTGCCGCTTAACGTCCCGGCTTGGAAGACTTTACCGCAAGGAATCACCGCGTTCATGAACTCCGCTTTGCCGCCGTAAGCGCCGACCGGAAGCCCGCCGCCAATCACCTTGCCGAGCGTCGTTAAATCCGGATCGATTCCGTAAACCTCCTGCGCTCCGCCCTTTGCGACGCGAAAACCGCACATCACTTCGTCGAAAATTAGGAGCGCGCCCGCTTTTTTCGTCTCTTCCCGAAGCGCTTGCAGGAACTCCGGTTTTCCCGGAACGCACCCCATATTCCCGGCCACCGGCTCGACGATAACGCCCGCGATTTCGGAGCCGCGTTCGGCGAACGTTTGTCGAACCGCGTCGACGTCGTTGTATTGCAAAAGAATCGTATCCGCTGCCGTTCCAGAAGTTACGCCCGGCGAATTAGGAACGGAAAGGGTCGCCGCCGCGCTCCCCGCCGCGACGAGGAGACTGTCGACGTGCCCGTGATAACAACCGATAAACTTGACGATTTTATCGCGCCCGGTATAGCCGCGAGCCAAACGAATCGCGCTCATCGTCGCCTCGGTGCCGGAGTTGACAAGACGTACTTTTTCCATCGACGGAACCAACTTGACGACCAACTCGGCGAGGTCGTTTTCCGCTTGCGTCGGCGCGCCGAAACTCGTTCCCTTATCGACGCTTAGCTTCAACGCTTCGACGACTCGCGGATCGGCGTGCCCAAGAATCATCGGCCCCCACGACAGAACGTAGTCGATATAACGGTTGCCGTCGACGTCGAAGAGAAACGGCCCTTCGGCGCGGTCGATCACGACCGGCGCGCCGCCGACGCCGCCGAACGCTCGCGCCGGACTGTTGACGCCGCCGGGAATCAACGTTAAGGCTTTTTCGAAAATTTGCCGACTCTTTTCTCGATTCATTTCACCCGCGTCCTAACTATTGTCCAAATAATGTTTAAGAACTTTTTTCACGTCGATAATACGCGCGACGCATCGCCGCCTTTCGACGCTTTTCTTAAGTATACACGAAGCCGCTAAAATCGCAAGGGGCGACCGCAAATTCGCGACAAATTCGTCTTAAGTTTTGCGCGCGCCGCTTCCCAACGCGTCAAAATCGGATAAAATGGATAAAAATCCTCGAACGGTCCTCGCCGTTCCCGTCCGCTCGTCGCGCTTTGGAGAAAATCGATGAAAAGTCAGCCCGTTTTCCGCGTCGCCTCCGATTCTACGACGCTCAGAAGTCGCGTTCTTACAACGCTTAACCACGAAGTCCCGGAAGGCGACGTCAAATCGCACTTCAGTCGCGACGGGCGTTTTGCGCTTTTTACCGACGCGGCCGACGCAACCGACTACTCCAACGAAGTTTACGTCGAATTCCAAGACTCTTCTCCGCTCGGTTTGCCGCTCGAAATGTACGTCGGTCGACGGCGCGTCGCCGCGGGAATTTGGCGAACCGACGTTTGGCTCGACGACCAAAAACTCGACGCAACCGGGCCTTGGCAAACGCTTTGCGAAGAAATCGACGGCGACGGCGCGTTCCTCGAACGTCTCTTGCCGCTCTCCGGCGGACGCTCGTTTTCTCGGCGACTTTTTATCGCTTATAAAGAAAAACTTTTCTTAAGCGTCGACGTTTTATACGGTTCCGACGCAGAACGCGACGCGGAAGAAAAGAAACGACGAACGCAAGATTTAAGCGACAAAGCGCCGTCGCCGATTCTTCGCGTCCGCTCTCTTTTCCCGCTCGATTCGACGGAATCGTTCGTGTCGCAAGACGATTCCGCAAAAGCGCTTGCGTTTTACGACGTCGCGTCCGATTCGTCGCCGTTCGCCCGCGTTTTTCCCTTTTCCGCGACCGAACGCTCAACCGACGCGACCTCCGGAACATTCGCCGTTAAAAAGACTTACGGCGGCGTTTTAGAAACGTCGGCGCGACGGACGGGCGGTTCGCTTTGCGTCGCGACGCTTTTCGATTGGAACGCAAATCGAGCGACAAGACCGTTTAACTTCGGCGTCGCGACGGTCGGCGAAGACTTGCAAGCGGTCGACGACGGGCGCGCGGTCGGTCGGCAAATTCTTCTCGGTCGCGAGCGTTACGTCTTGTACGTTTCAACGTCGCGACGTCCTGCGATTCGTTCGATTTTGAGTCGCAACCTCTTGTCGGACTTTATGTTCGGCAAGTTTTTCGTCGGGCGCGGCGTCGAACCGCTCGTCGACGTCGAAATTCCGGACGATTTTTAGCGCGACGCCTAGAACGCGACCGTCGCTCGAAGTCCAGGCGCCCAAACGACTTCCGCTTCGCCGTCGCCGCCGACGCCGTCGATCCACTGCAGAGACGGCGTCGCGGAAAAGTATTTATTCACTTGAATCGAATAATAAAGTTCGAAGTGGTTCTCGTCGACCGCGTCTTCGTTAAGCGCCGCAAATTCGTCGCTTACGCAAGCAATTCCGTATCCGAAGCCGAGAATATCGTCCGGTCGTTCCTCGCTAAACGAATGAAACTCGAAACCGCCGGTCAACGCGCGATCGAACTCGCAACACTCGCCGTTCTGTTGGCCGTAACGTCCCCAAAGACCGACGTATTTCGAAATTTCTTGGTCGAACGAGAGTCCCCAACCGTCGTTTATTAAATCGTCGCGAGTTCCGTCGAGCGACTCGCGCGGCGTGAAATTCGCCGTAACATACCCTCGATACGTCCCTTGCAGTTCGCCGATTTGAACGCGTCGGTCGATTTCGGCGATCGCGACGCCGCGGCTAAAGATCTCGACGCAATCGCGGTCGGACTCGCTGTAACCAACGCCAAGACTCCATTTATCGTTCGGCTCCCACCAGAGTTGCCCGCCGAGCGCGTTCGCCGGACACTCGAACGTTAAGTTGTTAACGAAAGCGTCGGAGAGGAATTGGCAATATTCGTCGTTCGCGTAAGCGTTCGTATCGAAGTCGCTCGTTAAATCGAGATAGCCGATGCGCGCTCGCCAACGTTCGCCGTCGCCGAACTTACGCTCGTACCAAAATTGGTTCAGATACGTGTTCCTCGTCGCTCCGCTCGCGGCGTTGAACCCGCAAAAGGCCGGAACGCGAGCGCCGAGCCCGTCGCCCATCCCGACTTTAAAGGTCGCCCGCATCGAGTCGCGCTCCGTAAGTTCCGCGAACGCCTCGACTTCGACCATCAGCGAACCGTCGATTCCGGAATCGACCGCGTCAAAATCGGACTGTTGCCCGACGGCGGTAATCGTCGCGCCGAGCTCCAATTTGTCGAGCAAAACGCGAAACGCCGACGCTTCCTCGACGTGCTTCACATGCGTTTCGTGCGTCTCGGCGCCGTGAGCGTGCAAGCTGTAACCGGCGTTCGCTTCGCTCGCTTCCTCCGTCGCCAACGTTTCCGCGTCCGCTTCGTCCGGCGTTTCCTTCGGAAGAATCGGCTCTTCAAAAGCCGCTTCTTCGCCGTCGTAAGCGTCGACTTCGTAAAGTGTTGCGGATTCAACCGCCGAGCCTTCCCAATCGGTCGCCGGGTTCGCGCTCCAAGCGAGCGACGCCGCGCCCGTCGAGAAAATCAAGGCGCTTAATATCGAGACGCGTTTCGCAACCTTCCGTCGTTTTTCCAAGGTTCGCGCTCCTCGTTTCGCTCGTTCTTTAACCGTCTTAGTCATTGTCTTAACTTAATTTAATCTTTTCGCGAAATGAGCGCCGAACCGCGTTTAACCGAAATTCCGACTCCGTCGCGACGGCGCATCGCAACGAAAAACGCTTTTCGTTTTTTTAGGAAAAAACGAAAGTTAGACAAATCTTCGGCCCTTGCCAGCAATTTTCTTCAGTCTTTTTAGGAAGTTTTTTCAGATTTTAACGATTTTTACCGTTTTTATCGTTTTGCGCGTTTAGAAAGAACGACGCAAAACGCGGAATTTGCCGACTTTCCGCCCCGGCTTGCGCTTTGTTAAAAAAGACGTATAATTAAAAGACGATTTTGCGCTCGACAACCGACGAGCGACCGCGCGGCGTCGGCGGTAATCGACGCGTTTTCAAGGAGTTGCAACGATGCCGCTCGAATCTTTATTGACGGCGACGACGACGGTCGTCGGGCTTTGCGCCGCGTTTTTGATCGGCGTTTCTAAAACCGGCGTTCCCGGCGTCGGGCTTTTCGCTTGCTTGCTGATGATTTCCGCGTTTTCCGGGCGCGAGAAGTTTGCTTCCGGCGCGGTCGTTCCGCTTCTTATTCTCGGCGACGTCGCGGCGGTTTGGTTTTACCGTAAAGACTGCGATTTCAAGCTGTTACGCCGACTTTTTAGACCGGTCGGCGTCGGTCTGCTCGGCGGCGCGGCGGTCATGTGCTTTATGGACAACGCGCAATTTAAGCTGACGGTCGGGATTTTGGCGACGTCGATTTTGCTTTTCGAGTTCGTGCGCAAGCGTCTCGGCTGGACGCAAATCTCGACGAGCGCGCCCTTTAGAATCGGGTGCGGAACGCTCGCCGGGTTGACGACGATGCTCGGCAACGCCGCGGGCGCGGTTTCGGCGGCTTACTTCGCGTCGCAAAACCTTGACAAGCAACGCTTTATGGGAACGAACGCGGTTTTCTTTTTCGTCGTTAACGTCAGTAAAATCCCGCTTTTGTTGGCGGCGACGGCGGTGAAATCGAATCTCGGTTTCGAAGCGGTCGACGCGCAAATGATGAACGCGACGACGTTTATGTTGACGCTCGTCTTCGCGCCGGGCCTTCTCGTCGGCGCGTTCGTCGGACGACGGCTCTACCGGGCGATTCCGGAGCGTTTTTTCGTTCCTTTCGTCTTGATTTTGAATATGTTAACGGCGCTCCAAATCCTTATTTCGGCGGCGCTCGGTTAACTCGACGCTCGTTTGACCGGACGCTAACTCGCGACGCCGTATCGCCGCGCAACATTTCAAGACGTCGTATCTTTCGGCAATAAAAAAGCGTTCGACTTAATCGTCGAACGCTTCGCGTTTTACGCGGCGACGGTTCGCTCAAAAACGCGAGCCGCCGCCTTTCTTGCGACTTAACGTCATTCGATGCTGAACTCGAATTCGCAATACTTTTCGCGGTTCCAAGCGTTCGCTTGCGTCGACGGCGAAATCGCGAAGAGCGGCGAGAACGTTCGCACTTTCACCGTCTTCATATCCTTCGAAAATTCAAGGAGTTGCAGCCAGCCGTCGCCGCCGTTTCCTTCCCAGCCGCCGCCTATCGCCTGCGTGTCGAACAGGAGTTGCGAAACCGTTTTTCCGGCGGCGTTTTTGTCGACGCGAAAACCGCAACACCCCTCCATATTGTCGGCGGTCGAGTGGTGTCCGCAGATCACAAGTCGAATATTCGTCGAGGGTTGCACGAGCTTTTGCCAAATCGTTTCGCCGGCCGCGCCGCCCGCTTTGCTGAGCCCGTACCCTTCTTTAACGTCGCGTTCAAGTCCCGCCGTATAAGGCCTTAAGTAAGAGTGCGTCAACACGATTCCAAAATGCTCGGCGTACTCCGGTCGAGCGAAGAGGGCCTTGGCCCATTCGAGCGTCTCCGGTCGCGGCGCGAACTCGAGCGAAACGACCAAAATCTTTTGGCCGCCGGTTCCCTCGAATTCGTACGCGGCGTTTTCTAACGTCTTTTTACCAAACGCGTTAGAAAAACATTCGACGACGACGTCCTTCCAAAGCGGGTTGCGCTCCATCGGGAAAAATTCGCCAAAAAGGGAGTCGCGGGTCTCGGACGAACGGACGCCGTAGTGCGTTCCCTCCGGGAAAATGTCCGGCCCGTAGTCGTGATTGCCGGTGCAGAGGACGTAAGGCGTTACGCCGTCGAGCCTTTCGAAAGCGCGCGAACACGACGTCCACATCTGCCGCCCGGTTTGGTTCGCGAACTTGCCGTCCGCCTTTTGCAGACCGTTCGACTCCACTAAGTCGCCGACGCAAAGGACTTGGCGAATCGCGAGCGCGTCTTTATTTTCGGCGATCCACGCGGTCATCAGCTCGAAAATTCCTTGATTGCGCCCGTACCGCGAGTACGCCTGCGGGTCGGGAATAACGACCATCGTCCAAGCGTCCTTTTCTTGGAGCGCCGGAGCGACGTAAGCCGTTTGTTTTTCGCTGTTTTGAGCCGCGACAAACGAAGTCGACGCGGCGCCGACAAAAGTCGCCGACGCCAAAAAGACAAAAATAAAATTACGCAACGATTTTAACATTATCAAAGCCTTTCTTGAACTAAAAAGCCTTTAAAAACGACCGCCGCTCGAACGCCAAGCGACGCCGCTTTTCTTCGCGTTAAGAAAATGATACCAGATTTCGAGCAAAATTGCAAGCGTCGCCCCGCAAAACGCCTTCGTTTCTTTACGAAACTTCCCAATTTTCCTTTTTCCCCCGGAGGCGCCCGCAAAATCGTCGCAATCCTTGCAAACGTTCGCAAATTAACCGCGATTTTCAGTCGAATGCCAAACGGCCGCGACGCGCGTCTCGACAAAAACTTTTTTTCCTGTAAAATATTAAGCGCGTTATTACCGAATCGCACCGTTTTTAATTTTTGACGCGTAAAAGCCGTTCTTTAGTCGACTCGACGCGTCTCCTATATCCGAGGCCCGCTTCAATGAGCAATTCTTCCGTCGACGCAACCGCTCCCCTTCCCCCCTCTTCCCGCAACCTCGAACTTCCGCCCGACGTCGACGCTAAGTCGATGTTTCGCGGTATGTTCGGTTTCGCTCGCGACTTAATTTCGCCGCCAAACCGCAAGGCGACGATTATACTTTGTTACGCCGTTTTCGCGCTGACGATATGGAAATACCTCCCGGCGGCGCCTCGTTTCGCCGACCCGGAAACGGGAAAATGCGTTCTTAGCGCGCAAACATTCGAAAACGACAATATCGGCGCTGTTTTCGGAAAATCAAACGCCGTTCCGACGGCGGAAAATTCGCCGGAATCGCTAAATTCGGAACCGATTAAACCGCTCGACGGAACGCTAAGCGACAAAACGTCGCCGCTCCGTTTTCTTTGGGGCGCGCGCAAACATTGGGCGGCGTTTTTTCTGATGGGCGTTTTCCCGATGTTGATCGTTAAGTTCGTATTTCGCGAAAAACTAAGCGATTACGGCGTCGGTTGGGGCGACCGAACGCGGACGCTTCGTTCCTTTTTAATGTTGGCGCCGATCCTCTTCGCGCTCGGTTGGGCAAGCGGATTAGGAAACGCCGGACGCGCGTTTTACACCGTTTATCCGTATAATCCGGCGGCGGGCGTCTCTTGGACGACGCTATTTTTGCACACAATTTCCTATTTTTGCCTCTATTATTTCGCTTGGGAGTTTATGTTTCGCGGCTTTTTACTCCGCGGACTCGCGCCGACGGTCGGTTTTTCGACGGCGATTTGGATTCAAGTCGTTATTTCGACGGCGCTTCACTTCGGACACCCGGCTTCGGAGACGTTCGGTTGCATCGCGGGCGGGCTTTTTTGGGGCTTCCTCGCGCTCCGAACTCGTTCGATTTTCTCCGGTTGGGGCCAACACGCGCTTCTCGGAATCGCGCTCGACTGGAGCTTGATTTTCGCCGCTTCCTAATCGCCGTCGACGCGCTTTCTCGAACGCCGCCAACCCCTAAAACAAACGGTCGCAACGTTTTAACGTCGCGACCGTTTTTATTTCGCCGTCGGGCTTTATCGTCGTCGTTTTTCGGCGTTTTAGCGCGCTAAACAACGACGCGGCAAACGTTTAACAACGCGCCGACGTTTAGCGTTCCCGTTTCAAGAACGTCCAATCGTCGACAAGCTCTTCGAGCGACGGCGGGAGCGCGTTTTCTCGACGTTGAAAAACGCCGCGAAGCCTTCCGTCGGGCCGGCGCCAAATCGCGACGTCGACCGGGTCGCCCGCAATCTCCGCGTCCGGAATCTCCAACGTCAAGCCGCCGATTTTCAACGACTTAAGCTCCGCCGCCGCGACCGCGTCCAGCGTTCCGTCCGCGTCGAACCGAACCGCGAAAACGCCGTTCGCGTCGACCGAAATCGGCGCCGAGTCGCGTCCGTCGGGGAGTCGAACGGTCGCGCCGTCCAACGAAATCGGGTCGCCCAACGCGTTCTCTTTCGCCGCGACCCAAACGTTTGTTCCGTCGATAAAGCGCGACGTCGAAACGAGTTGCGGACGGCTCGAACGCTCTTCCGGAACCGAAAACGCCGTTTCGTCGAGTTTCCAAGGCGTTTGCGGCTCGACCTTTGCGGCCTTCAACGCGTCGACGACTTTCTTCGCCAACGCGTCTTTCTCGGCGGCGTTCGCGTTCGCTTTGATTCTTTCAATTTTCGTTCGGCAATTCTTTCCGGCAAGTTCCAAGAGCGCGGCGAAGTCGGCGGCGTCCGCGTCGTTTTCGCCCCAAAGAACCAACGCCGCATATCGTTGCGGGCCGTATTGCAAATAACCGTCGTCGCTCAACTTCCAACGTTTTTCGCCGCTCGGCGTCGTCGACGAAATTTCGTCGACGGGAATCAAATCCGCCGGAAAGCCCGCCGTCGAGAAACGGTCGCAAAGGTCGACGCCGACTTTGCCAAAACCGGGTCGCAACGGATTCATCGCCCTGAACCGCCCGAAAACAACCGCGACCGGCGAGTCGAGCGGAGCGTCCGAAATCAAACTCAACGTCCGAATTTTCGACCGAATCCGCGCGACGCCGCCGTCGTCGACGATCGGCATAAGTCGATTATCGGCGGGATGTTGCGGCGAGTTTTCATCCCGCGGGTAAATGTTGTGAATGTGAACGCGCCCGCCCGACGCCGCCGCCGTCCAATGCTCGAAAATATACGCCGGAACCTGCCGCGCGTAAAACATATTGATCCAATGCGAATCGGTCGCTTTCGCCAACGAATTGCGGCAACAGAACGGAACGTACTCGTCCGACTGCGCGAAATCGCGGGGCGCCTTCCACCACATCGCGCCGTTTTTGCGCATTTCGAGCGTATTCGGGAACGGAAACCAAGTGCAATGAACGCCGACAAACGCGTCCGGGCCCCAAATTTCCTTCGTCGTTTGATAATTTTGAATCTCGTACTCCAAAACGCGTTCGGCGCAAAGGCGGTTGAAGCGGTCGACCGCCGCGATCCGCTCCGCGTCCCGCCCGACTTGACCGCGAAACGCCAAGAAGAGGTCGTCGACGAGATCGACCGAAACGCCGTTTTTCCCGAACGCCGCCGAGTAAGCGCGCCGCGTCGCTTCGGAGTACCAAAAATCGTCGAGCCGGTTTTCGCGCTCGAACGACGGCGGAAAGCCCCATTCGTCCTTCGCGACGCCGAACGCCGGAACGTCGCGGTATTGCTCGTAAAGCCGCTTTTCGAGTTCGAGCGTTTCGTCGGCGAAAATATCCGGGCAAGAGTACCGAAACGCGACCGCGACCGTCAAAAAGTCGCCGCCGTTCGCCTCTTTCGACTTATCCGCCGAACCCGTTTTATCCGCAGATTTTGCCGCATCCTCCCTGTTTAACGTTTTTACGCCGTCGAGCGTCGCCGAGTCGACCGGAACGACGAAACGGTTGCGACTCGTCGCGTCGACGAAATCGACCCGATTTTTCTCGAGCGGCGCGTTCGTCGTCGGAACGTTAAACGCCGCCGAAACGTCGACGACCGAGCCCGACTCGACCGCGCCGTCGGCGTGTTTGCGGTACCGCCAAGCCATGACAAATCGAGCGCCGCGAACGTAAAACGGTCGAGCGCCCGCGTAATGGTCGTTCAAATTCGGCGCTTCGAACGTCAATTCGCCGCGTCCGTCCGCTTCGCCGAGCGTTCGCAAGTCGGTTTCTTTGAAGTAAATACGTTCCTGCGACAAATCGGGCCGCGTCGCTTCGAAGTCGTATCGGGCGATTCGCAGGTCGACGTCGAGAATCGCGCCGACGCCCCGCTCCGCCGCGTATTCGACCGCTTTTTTCGTCGCGGCGACGGCGGCGGCGTTCCCGTCGAAACGCGGCAAACTGCGGAGCGTTATCGTCAACGCGTCGAAGGCGCCGGTCGGTTCGACGACGTCGAAAAGCGTTCGATAATCGTCGCCGTTGACGCCGAATCCCCAAAAGCATCCGAAATCGGGCGCGAGCCGCAACCCGTCGAGCGTTTTCGGAAGCCGTCCGGGCGCCTCCGGATTCAGCGGTTCGCAGGCGCGTCCGTTTTTAGCGGATTTGTCGGTCGCGCCTTTTTTAACGGAATCGGCGACCTCGACCGCCGGATTGTTTTCGGCGCCTCGAACGGCCGGTTCGTTCGCGCTCCAACCGCCGAACGCCGCCGACGCGACGACGGCCCCCGCCCAAACGCGGCGCGTCTTCGTTTTATTCTTCTTCGTCATCGTCGTTTTTCTCCTTATTAATATTAATGACAAAACGCCGGTCGCCGAACGCCGCCGACGTCGCCCGCGCTCGCCCGACGCCGTCATTATATCAAATCGCGACGCGTTTCGAAAGTCGCCGCGCCCCCGTCGCGTTCTTTTTTCCAAAACTCGTTCGCCGACGCCGGCGTTTCGGCGACTTCGGCCCCGCTAAACCTCGCGACCGTTTCTTTTTACCAAATCGCTAAACTCGCCGTTCCGCTCGCCATTTCCTCAAACCTCCTATACTTCGTTTCAGAACCTTGCGCGCTTCCTTAATTCCGCGATCGGGCGAAAAAATTTCTTAAAAAAAAGTCGAGAACCCCTCAAAAAGGCAAAAATGCTCTTTACATAAACCGGAAAAATCGTCAAAATCCCCTCAACGATGAAACGCGTCGCGCACCGTTCGACCGCGCCCCCCGTTTCGCGCCCTTTTTCGCCGACGTTCCAACGTCGTTTCCCGATAAAATCGGCGCGACCCGCGTTTCTTAACGAATCAATTTCGGCCCCGCGCCCGTCGGACGCTTTCAACTCCGCCCGCGGCTCGCCCTCGATTATCGACGTATCAAGGAGAACTTAAAGTGAAAAACGTTCGCACGCTTACCCGCTCGCTTCTTTGCGCCTCGCTTTGCTTGGTTTGCGGTTTGGCCGAAGCTCAACAACCCGCCGCTCGCCAAGCCGCGCCGACCGCCGCCGCTCCGCGCGCCGCCGTTCAACCGACTCGCAACCTTCTTATCGGCGTTATCGATATGCGCTCCGTCCTCGAACGCCACCCGAGCGTCGCCGACAAAATGCCGGAATTGGTCAAAAAGTTGCAAGCCGAAGAAGGCAAACTGATGCAAGCGCGCCAAGCCGCCGACAAAGACCTCGCCGGAATCCAAGCGGAATTCGAAGTCGGTTCGCCCGAATATACCGAACGCACCCGCGCCATTCGCGAAAAATTGACCGCCGCCGGGTTCGAAGCGCAAGAAGTTCAAGAAACCCTCGTCGCCGAACGCACCAAAATCCTTTACCAAGCGTATGTCGACGTTCAAGACGCCATTAAGGCCGTCGCGCAACAAAACGGCATTTTGATCGTTCACTCGAAAATCAAACTCGACGCCGCCGGCAAAGTTCCGGAAGAAGTCGCCGCGCTCCAAGAAGCCGACAGCAACCCGATCGTTTGGAACCGTCCGGAATGCGATATTACCGACGCGGTGATTAAACAACTTGCCGCGAAAGTCGGCGAACCGAAGACGAAAGCCGCCCCGACGCAAACCGCCCTTTCGAACGTCGGTCAACAAGCGATGCAAGCCGCGGCGCCGGCCGCTTCCCGCGCCGCCGCTCCGCGCGCCGCCACGGCT
>JAFSFF010000355.1 GCA_017435375.1 Thermoguttaceae bacterium | reverse complement strand
TTACGTTCACCGCGTCGGGCGGGCCGGGCGAATGGGGCGCGAAGGCGTCGCGTTCACGTTGGTTACCGCCGCCGAGGGCGCCGAGTTAACGCGCATCGAAATCCGCATCGACCGCTTGCTCGAACGAATGGAGCTGCCCGGTTTCGAAGCGTATTCGAAGCCGGTCGAGGGGCCGGGTTCCTCCGCCGAACCGGAGCGTTTCGAACGGAAGCCGGTCTTCGGGAAGACGATTCGTCGAGCGCGTCGAGCGCTTTAAACGACGGCGACTTTGCCGGTTTTGACGATTTTTGACGGGAAAAAACGTCGCGTCGAGCGTTCTTCGGCGCGGCGTTTCCCCGATGTTGACGTTATTTTAGCGAAAATTTAACGAATAAAACGACGAAATGAGCGATTCGACGAATAAAACGAGAGAAGATTGGTACGACGAGTGCGTCGCGTTGCAGCAAGACGGCGAGTTGGCGCAAGCGGTTTCCGAGTTGAAGCGGCTGATCGAAGCGCATCCGGATTACGGGCTGGCGCGCCTTGCGTTGGCGGTCTTCGCGCAACAAAAGGGCGACGAGGAACTCGCGCTCGAATCGATGCAAAAGGCTTGCGAACTGGAGCAGGACGACCCGTTTTACTTCACCGCTTTCAGCGCGTTGGCGATCAAATGCGGGTCGCGCGAGTTGGCCGAAGAAGCCCTTTGGAAGGCGCAAGAAGCGCGAATGGCCGCGCAAATGAAGAAAATGAGCGAGTTGCGCAAAAAGGAACTCGCCGACCGCGAAGAGCGCGACGCGCAACGAATCGCCTCCCGCAAGGAGAACGGCGTCGACGTCGACGAAGACGACGAAGCGGAAAACGCCGAAACGTCGAAGTGAACCGAGTCGACGGCGCGTCGAGAAAAACGGCGCGGCGCGGCGGCGTTCGGCGCGTTGACGTCGCGTTATTGAGATTTTGGAGCGAATAAAAGAAAGGGAAGCGAAAAATGACCGCGACGCGAAAAGAGCGCGTTCTTATCGTCGACGACGAGCCCGTCAATCAAGAGCTGTTGGAAGCGTTTTTGATCGGTTGCGATTACGACTTGGATTTCGCCGCCGACGGCGCGGAGGCGTTGGAAAAGGTAAAATCGTTCGAGCCGGACTTGATTTTGCTCGACGTGATGATGCCTAAAGCAAGCGGCTTCGAAGTTTGCGAGCAAATTAAAGGAAATCCGGAAACCGCCGGAATAATGGTGTTAATGGTAACGGCGCTCGGCGAACTCGGCGACGTCGAGCGCGCGGTGAAGGTCGGCTGCGACGACTACCTCAGCAAGCCGGTCAATAAGGCGGAGCTTCTCAAACGCGTCGAAAATATGCTGAAATTGCGCGCCGTTACGAACGAACTCGAACGCCTGCGCCGGTACATCGACTCGATGGAAGACGCGACTTCGCCGAAACAAAACGGTTGACGTTGGCGAGTTTGACGGCGACGTCGGTCGCGGCGTTGGGGAAGAATAAACGGACGTCGTAAAATAGAGGAAGCGGCGAAGATTTAAGGAGCGCGAACGATGAGAAAAACGAACGAAAACGCGATTAATCGGCGACAATTCGTCCAAAGCGGCGCGGCGGCGCTCGGCGCTTGGGCGGTCGTTCCTTATTTTTCGGGCGAGCGGGCGAAGACGGTCGCCGAACAGGCCCCGAGCGATCGGCTCCGCGTCGCGGCGGTCGGCGTCGGGCCGATGGGATACGGCGACCTTTGCGAATTTAACGGGTTGGCCGACGTCGTCGCGATTTGCGACTTGGACGAAAAATACGGGCTGGCCCGCGTCCTTGCGAACCCGAAAATCGGGAAGAAAACGGGGGATAAGGTCGCGCCGCCGGCGACGTACTCCGATTACCGCCGCGTTCTCGACCGCTCCGACGTCGACGTCGTCGCGATCGCGACGCCCGATCATTGGCACGTCAAAATCGCGATCGAGGCGATGCAAGCGGGGAAATGCGTCTTCTGCCAAAAGCCGCTGACGCTGACGCTCGCCGAAAACGTCTTGATTCGCGAAGCGCAAAAGAAATACGGGAAAGTTTTTCAAGTCGGGACGCAGCAGCGGGCCCAGCGCGACCAGTTCTTGACCGCCGCCGCGTTGATCCGCAAGGGCCTTCTCGGCGAAATCAAGCGGACGACTTGCATTATCGACCAAGGGCGTTATTCCGGGCAAATTCCGAAATGCGCTCCGCCGGCGACGCTCGATTGGGAGCGTTGGCAAGGGCAGGCGCCGGAATTTGATTATTGTTGGGAAAATCGGAAGGAATTTTACTCCGCGTCGAACGCCGGGCAGGGGCGCGGACACCTCCTTTTCCGTTGGTGGTTCGAGTATTCCGGCGGGAAGATCACCGACTGGGGCGCGCACCATATCGACGCGGCGCTTTGGGCGCTCGGGCGGCAAGAGATCGGTTCCGGGCCGGTTTCGGTCGACGGAACCGACGCGAAATTTATCGTCGATTACGACGAAAACGGTTTCCCGAAACGAACCGACGTTTACAACACGCCGATTACCTTCAACGTTCGTTGCAAATTCGCCGACGGAACCGATTTCGACGTCGTTAGCGACGCGAAAGACGGGAACGGAATTCTCTTCGAGGGAACGAAGGGGCGGATTCACGTCAACCGCGCCCGAATCGCCGGAAAGATTATCGACGAGGGCGTCCGTTCCGAGTTGACCGACGAAGATTTTGTCGCGCTTTTCAACGGGAAGCCGGTCGAGGGGCACAAGTCGAACTTTTTGCGCTGCGTTCGCGAGGGCGGGACGCCGGTTTCGAACGTCGCGGAGAACGTTCTCGGGATGCACGTTTGCCACTTGGCGAACATTTCTTGCCGTTTGAAGCGCGCGATTCGTTGGGATTCGCAAAACGAGAAGATCGTCGGCGACGACGTCGCGGCGTCGTTCTTCTCGCGGGAACAGCGCAAAGGTTACGAACTGCCTAATTTGACTTGAAAATCGCCTAGTTTAACGCCGTTGGACGATATTTCCTTAAAACGGGAGCGCGTCGAACGGCGATATTGACGGCTAAAACAGTTGAAGCGGCTGAAGCGGTTGAAAAGATTGAAACAGTTGAAGCGGCGCGGCTGAAGTAGTCGAAGCGGTTAAGACGATTAAAACGGTTGAAACGCCGTCGGCGCGTCGGCGTCGGCGGCGTTTTCGCGTCGCGGGGGACGGCGTTTAAACGGAAAATAATGAAAATAACGAGCGCGACGAAGGACGGCGGCGATGAAACGAACGACAAACGAACTCCAAAAACCGGAAAAAACGGAAAACTTGGCGCAAACCGCTCCGGCGCGACCGTCGGCGGTCGGCGCTTGGGTCTTGGCGGCGCGACCGAAAACGTTGTCGGCGGCGTTCGTTCCGGTCTTGGTCGGCGTTTCGTTGGGCGCCGCGGACTTGGCGGCGCGCGGCGCGGTCGATTCGTTTTCCGTTTTAGCGGCGTTTTGTTGTTGCGGTTTCGCGTTGTTGGCGCAAATTGCGGCGAATTTCGCGAACGATTATTCCGATTATAAGAAAGGCGCGGACGGCGAAGAACGCAAGGGCCCGGCGCGAGCGGTCGCGTCCGGCTGGATTTCGCCGCGAGCGATGGCGGTCGGGACGTTCGTCGCGTTGGCGGCGGCTTGCGTTTGCGGGTTGGCGTTGATTCCGATCGGCGGCTGGAACCTGGTCGCGGTCGGCGTTTTATCTTGCGTATTTTGCCTATTGTATAGCGCGGGGCCCGTGCCGCTGGCGTATATCGGGCTCGGCGACGTTCTCGTCGTCGCGTTTTTTGGATTCGTCGCGGTCGGATTTACCTATTTTCTCCAAGTTGGCGAAATTACTCGCGACGCGGCGCTCGTCGGACTTGCGATCGGTTTCGCGACGGACAATATTTTGGTCGCGAACAACTACCGCGACCGCGACGAAGACCGTAAAAACCGCAAATTCACTTTAATCGCTATTTTCGGCGAGCGTTTCGGGCGTTATTTTTACCTTGCGAACGGTTTGATCGTTGTCGGTTTGCTGGCGACGGCGTTTTCGCGGCGCGGCGATTGGGGCGCTTCGGCCGTCGCGCTTTTGCTGTTTTACCTATTTTTACACGTTCGCGCTTGGCGGACGCTTTGCCGAATCGGTTCGGGCCGGGAGCTAATTCGCGTTTTGGAGTTGAGTTCGAAGAATTTGCTCGTTTTGGGCGTTTGGTTGGCGGCGATTTTCTTCGACGCGGCGTTTTGAACGGGAGATTGGCGAAGACGGCGAAACGGCGCAAGCGGAGCGAACGGCGGAAAACGGCTTTTTCGGCGGTTTCCGCTTGACGTCGGGCGGAAAAACTTTACATTATTAATAACGTCGGCGGTTGGAAGGCGGCTTCGCGAACGTCGCGAGCGGTTGCGCGGCGGTTTGGCGAGTTTCGCCGTTGAAGCCGTTAAAATTGTTAAAAACGTTAAAACGGTTGCGGAGCGCGTCGAATCGGCGTTTCGAAACCGTTTAACGAGCGGGTCGGCGGCGATTTTGCGTTAATTTAGGCGGTTGGGAGAAAATAAAATGAGCGGTTTTGTGCGAGCGAACGTCGCGGCGATGGCGGGTTACGTCCCGGGCGAACAGCCGAAAGAAGGGGAAGCCGTTAAGTTAAATACGAACGAAAATCCGTATCGCGCGACGGAAAAGGCTTACGACGCGATTCGAGCGGTCGCCGACCGGGGCCTGTCGCGCTATCCGAACGCCGTCGCGCAACCGTTTCGCGAAACCGCCGCGGCGCTTTACGGCGTCGAGCCCGATTGGATTATGTGCGGCAACGGCAGCGACGATATTTTAACGGTGTTGACGCGCTCCTTCGTCGGCGAAAACGAGCTGCTCCGCCTTCCGTATCCGAGTTACA
>JAFSFF010000354.1 GCA_017435375.1 Thermoguttaceae bacterium | reverse complement strand
GAACCAACGTTGAAAATGAAAAACGAACGTTTTTGAAAAAATCAAAAACGGCGCGTCTCGGTTGCGCGGGACTCGCCTTAGCGGCGGCTTTCGGAAGCGTCGCTTGGGGGGACGAACCGACGTCGACGGCGGATTCCGGCGACGTTTGCGTCGTCGGCCCGGACGGCGAAGTCGTTTGCGGCGAAGAAGCGGTCGCGCTTTTAAACGGCGCAAACGCTGAAAAAACCGAGGTTGCGAAGGGGGAAGCGCGTCGTAATATCGACTTGACGAAGACGCCTTGGCTCGTCGAGAGCGTCAATTTGCCGGACAATCACCCGGCGCTTTTGCGCGATCGAATCGTTTGGGCCGACTCCTATCTTTGGTGCGCGATCGAAGACGTCGTCGGCGCGGCGATTCCGGTCGAGCGTTGGGCTAATAAGGAGCCGAAACCGGAGGAATTCGTCGGGAAGTACGTTCTCGTCGAAATGTGGGCGACGTGGTGTCCGCCGTGTCGTAGGTCGTTGCCGTATCTCGACTTCATTTCGAAAAAATATAAAGACGATCTCGTCGTCGTGTCGATTTGCGAGACGGACGAAGAGGCGATTCGCAATATGCCGAGCGGGCGACTCGACCTCGATAAAGTCGACTATTTTGTCGCGGTTGACACGGGACGTCGGCTGGCGAACAAATTAGGCGTCCGCGGGATTCCGCACGCGATTCTGCTCGAACCGAGCGTCGGCGGGATCGTTTGGGAAGGAACGCCGACGGCGCCGCGTTACGAACTCGACGATAAAACGCTCGAAAAGATTTTTAAAATCGGACGTAAAATGCGCGATGACGGGCTTTTGCCGGAAGCGTCGCCGGTGAAATTCGCCGCTTCCGAACCGACCGACGAAGAACGGGCGTCGCGGCGAAACGTCGACGCGAAAGACGTTAAAGACGTTCCGGGGGAACCGAGCCGCTGAGACGCGTCGAGCGATTTTGATTTTTTGATTTTTGGATGATTTTTGTGGAAACGCGGTTTTCGACGGCGAACGAACGTCGAAAACCGCGTTTTTTATCGAACGTTTGATAACGATGATTTTTGTGCGGAAATGAAAAAGCGTCGTTTGTTTTCGCCGATTCTAGGGGCGATTCATTTTTTGAGCGGAAGGCGGAGCGTTTTCGTTTCCGATTTTTGAACGACTTCCAACTCGATTCCCGTTTCGGGCGTCGCTTCCGCTTTCGCCGCGTCGAAGTCCTCTAACGACTTGACTTCGCGACCGTTCAGTTTGACGATCAACATACCGTTGCGCAAGCCGGCGCGGTAGGCGGCGCCGCCGGGCGTCGCGTTCAAAACGACGATTCCTTCGCGACCCGGGGCGCCGAGACGGGCCGCCGATTCGGGCGTCGACGGAATGAGCATCGCGCCCCATTCGCGGTCGACTCGGTGCGAACCGCGCTCGACCATCTTTTCGGTCAACGGGACGCCGACGTAATTTTCCGGTTTAATCTCGAAGCGGATTTTAATTTCCGAAGGTTCGTTAGCGTTGTTGCGCAAGACTTTAAGCGAATAGTCGCGGTCGACGGCGGCGCGTTCGACGAACGATTCAAACGTCTCCGGCGACTCGATTTTTTGCCCGTCGATTTCGAGAAGAACGTCGTTGGCGCGCAAGCCCGCCTTCGCCGCCGGAGCGTCGCGGAACGGAGCGCCGAGCTTGACGCCGGTTTTCGGCGGAAGCCCAAGACGCTTCGCGGCGTCGTATTCGAGCGCGGAGATCGGAGCGCCGAGAAAAGCGCGCTCGACCCGACCTTTGTCGCGGAGCTGTCCTAAGACCCAAACCGCGACGTTCGAAGGAATTGCGAAACCGATTCCTTGATAACCGCCGGAAAGAGACGCGATCGCGGTGTTGACGCCGACGACTTCGCCGCGCAAATTGACGAGCGGGCCGCCGCTATTGCCGGGGTTGATCGCCGCGTCCGTTTGAATGAACTGCTTGCCGTCTTTAGAGTTAAGAAAACGCCCTTTTGCGCTGACGACGCCCGCGCTGACCGAGGAGCCGAGCATAAACGGATTGCCGATCGCGAGCGCCCAATCGCCGATTTCGACCGCGTCGCTGTCCGCGAACGTCAAGAACGGCAACGGTTCCGACGATTCGACGAAGACGATGGCGAGGTCGGATTTTTCGTCTTTAACGATTTTTTTCGCGGGAAAACGCCGCCCGTCGTGCAGCTCGACCGAAACGCTTTTACCGATTTCGCTCGCCGCGACGACGTGACAGTTGGTAAGGACGATTCCGCTCGGGTCGACGATCAACCCGAACCGGCGCCTTCGATTAGATGTTTTTCCGGCAGGTCGGGGAGGAGTTCGGCGAACGGAAGTTTCGATTTGGCGGAGTTTGGCGCGTCGACGCCGCGTTTGACGACGATGTTGACGGTCGCCGGAAGCGTCTTTTGCGCCGCTTGTCGGAACGCGACGGAAATCAAGCGGGCTTGTTCGAGCGCGGCGTCGGAGGAGACGGGCGTTTCGGACGCCGCGTCGCTTGGAGCGGAAATCGCGAGCGTCGACGAGGCGAACGGCGACGGGAAGAGAAGGGCGGCGAAGAGCGCGGTCGAACCGCAAACGTTATAAAAACGCGACATAACGGCTTTTCCTTAAAGGGCGGGCGGCAAACGTCGAGCGAGAAACGGACGGCGTTTGATTGTTTGAAAAACGTTTTGGTTTTAGCGGAATCAAACGGCGGCGAACGGGTCGGCGGCTTCCGGCGGAATCGACGGCGTTCCGCCTTCTTGCGAGCAAACGAACGAAGCGCGTCGCGACGCGGCGTCGACGATTTCGGCGATCGGACGGCCCGACAGAAGCCCGACGACGCAAACCGCCGCGAAGGAGTCGCCGGCCCCGACGGTATCGGCGATTTGTTCGACCGGGGCGGCGGGCGCGAACGCGGAACCGGTTTCGTCGAATATCCAAGCGCCGTTCCCGCCGCAAGTTAAGATAAGCGTTCGCAAGTTGAAACGGCGTCGCCAACGAGCGGCCCAATCGGCGAGCGCGGCGGCGACGTCCGGCGAATCGGGCGCGGTCAACGACCCGGCGTCGGCGGCGAAACGGCTCAACGTCGGCGGTTCGAGGTCGGCGAACAGCGCGTCCAACTCGACCGCTTCCGCGTCGTTGAGTTTAAAAACGTCGGCGGCGTTCAGCGTCTCCTCGACGACGTCGCGGGAGTAAAAAGGGGCCCGCAGGTTCAGGTCGCAAACGCGGAGAACGGAACGCGGAAGTCGCTCCAATATTTGAGTTAGCGAACTTCGGTTCGTTTCGGAGCGGAGCGCGAGACTGCCGAAATAAAAGGCGGACGCGGCGCTTTCTTCCGTCAAAAAACGGACGAGCGCGTCGGCGGTTTCCGCGTCGACGGCGATTTCGTCCCAAGCGACGTTTTCGACGATGCGGTAAGTCGGCGTTCCGGCGGCGTCGAGCGAAACGGCGACCGTTCCGGTCGGCGCGTCGGGCGAAATTTGGAGAAACTGGGGCGAAAGGGCAAGCGCGTCGAGCCGTTCGCGGATCTCCGCGCCAAGCGGGTCGTCGCCGATTCGCGTTAACGCCCGGACGTCGGCGCCGAGCGTTTGCGAATGATAAAGGAAGTTGACCGGGGCGCCGCCGAGTTTTTTGCCGGTCGGCAGGAGATCCCAAAGGATTTCGCCGAACGCGACGATTCGAAGCGGAGCAGAGGCGGAAGCGGAGGAATCGGGGGAACGGCGCGACGACATAAAACGG
>JAFSFF010000353.1 GCA_017435375.1 Thermoguttaceae bacterium | reverse complement strand
TCGAGGAAACCGAGGCGGACGACGGCGAGATTAGCGGTTCCGTCGGTTTTGCGGGCGGGATAAGCGGCGGCGATTTCGACGCGTTGGCGGACGAAACGGCGGCGCTCCGAGCCGAGTTGGCGGCGTTGCGCGAAGAAACGGCGGCGCTCAAAGTCGATTTTGAAACCGCGAAGACGAAAGAAGCGGAGGAAGCGGCGAAGAAAAAAGACCCGAACGCTCCGTTTAGCTTGCGTTTCAGCGGACGCGCGGTCGCCGACGCGACGTTGACTTCCGCCGACGCCGATTTTAACGATTTTTACGGCGAAACGTCGAATACTTGGCGGTTGCGCGACGTTTGTTTGTCGTTGCGCGGCTCCGGGTACGGCAATCTTGAGTATATGTTTTGTCTCGCCGTCGCCGAAAAGGTGAAGATTTACGACTTTTACCTTCGCTGTAACGACACGCGCTATTTCGGCGACGTCCGAATCGGTCAGTTTCACGTCGAGTCGGGGATCGACTCGATGACGATTCTTTACGACACGCCCTACGCGGTTTGCGACGAAGACGCGCAAATCTTCCGTTTAGGGCGCCGTTTCGGGATCGGTTCGACGCGGCATACCGCCGACGAACGCGTTCGACTTTTTACCGGCGCCTTCATTCCGAAGTCCTTTAATACGGAGCCTTACGGGACGTTCGACGACAATCCGGGGTTGGTGTTGAACGCGCGGCTTTCCGGAACGCCGATTTACGAGGAAGGCGAAGACGGTCTTTTGAACGAGCTGATGCATCTCGGCGCTAGTTATTACTGGGTCGCGCCCGGTTCCGACGATTCGACGCAACGTTTCCGAACCCGAGGGCTTGGCGGAAGTTTTTCCGCGCCGTATTTCCTCGACGGAACGATTTCGCTCGCCGACCGTTCGTATTCCGTTTCGGAAATCGAAACGGCTTGGCAGCGCAAAGGGTTCGCGACGACGGCGGACGCGTTCCTCAAATCGGTCGAAGACGGCGGGAACGCCTATGGCGCGACCGTTGGTTCGCGTTGGATGTTGACGCCCGGTTGCGCTTGGGGGTATTCGAAGGATATGGGGCGTTTTTCCAGCCCGAAAATCGCCGAAGACGCCCGGTTTGTTAATACGAAAGACCGCGTCGTCGCCGGAAATTGGGGCGCTTGGGAGCTTTTGGGGAAATGGAGCTGGACGGAAGCGAACAGTTTGCGCGAATCCGCGGGCGCGACGTATGGAACGGTCAACCGTTTAACGACCGGCTTCAACTGGTATTGGAACGAAAAAACGATGTGGACGCTGAACTGGGAACGCGCTTTCATCGACGCGCGACGGGGCGGCGAAGCGGTCGACGCGACGCACGACACGTTGATTCTGCAAGCGGCCGTTAAATTTTAGCGGTTTTAGCTAACCGACGTATTTTGACGCGGTTTTTAACGTCGAACTTTACGGTTCGACGTTTTTTTGTCGGCGGGGCGAACGATTTTAACGGTCGAAACGGTCGCGACGCCCTCTTTGACGAAACCGCGCCGCTCCGATATAATGAAGAGGAAAGGAACGCCGAAACAAAAAGGCGGTTCGCGGAGTTGAAAATATAGTAAAAATGCAAAAATGGACGGCGTTTAAAGGAAAGTAACGACGATGGACGAGCAAAAAACGGACGCGGCGGAAACGTCGACGGTTCAAAATGAAGAAAATGGAGGAAATGGCGAAAGCGTCGAAGCGAAAAAACGAGAAATCTCGAAACGACGCGTTTGCTTGGCGCTCGTCGGCGCGGTCGGACTTTTCGTTTGCGTCGCGTTTTTCGTCGGAGGCGCCGCCCCGGAACCGCCGACCGAGTTTGCCGTCGTCGACCGAGCGCCGACGATTTATCCCGATTATCGCGACGTAACGATTCCGCCGAACGTCGCGCCGCTGAACTTCGACGTTCAAGAAAACGCCGCGCAACTTGTCGTTTGCGTCTTTGAAGACGGCGGCGAACGCCCGGTCGCGACCTTTTCCGGAAAGGAAATTCGTTTTTCGCCGCGGAAATGGCGGCGCTTGCTCGAACGAAACGTCGGCAAGGCGTTGCGTTTTGAACTTTTTGCGCTTAACGCCGACGAACGAGAAAACGAGGGAAACAAGGTAAGCGGAGTAAGCGGGGGTAATAGCGCGAAGAAGGAAAATAACGGCGGTTGGATAAAATACGCCGATTGGGAGATGCGCGTTTCGACCGATTCGATCGATCCTTGGGTTTCGTATCGCCTCGTCTTTCCCGGTTACGAGTATTATTCCGATCTTGCGCTTTGGAGTCGGTCGCTCGAAACGTTCGAGGAACGCCCGATTATCCGCGCGCGCCTTGTCGCCGAACGAACTTGCGTCAACTGTCATACTTTCCAAGCGGGCCGAACCGATTCGTTCCTTTTTCATTTGCGTTTTAAAAACGGCGGAACGGTCGTCGTCGATCGCGGCGCCGTCAAGAAAGTCGACTTGAACGCCGAAGGGCTCGACGCCGGGTGCGCTTACGCGGCTTGGCGTCCGAACTCGCCGCACGTCGCGTTCTCGTCGAATCAAACGTCGCAGATTTTTCACAGTCGCGACAAAAACAGAATTAACGTTCTCGATTCCTTCTCCGATTTGCTCCTTTACGACGTCGAGAGAAACGAATTGACGCCGATTTTGCCGAGCGACGACGACTATTTGCCGACTTATCCGACTTGGTCGCCGGACGGAAAAACGCTCTATTACTGTTGCGCGAAGGCGCCCGACTTCAAAACGCCGCGTCAGCCGGTCGCGGCGCGCAAAGACGAGGTTCCGTTTGTGCAAGACGAATTTCGGTACGACATTATGAAGGTCGATTTCGACGAGAAAACGGGAAAATTCGGCGCGCCGGAACTCGTTTTCGACGCCGTCGCGCTCGACAAAAGCGCCGCGTTTCCCCGCGTTTCGCCGGACGGAAAGACGCTGATGTTTACGTTGGCGCGGCGCGGGTGTTTCCCGATTTGGTTCCGAGACGCCGATCTTTGGACGCTCGACCTAACGACCGGCGAAGCGCGGGCCCTCGACGAAGTCAATTCGCCGACCGAGCCGGACTCCTATCATTCTTGGAGTTCGAACGGGCGTTGGTTCGTTTTTAGCTCGCGCCGCGACGACGGCTCGCATACGCGGCTTTACTTTGCGCATATTGGCGAAAATGGGGAAGTTTCGAAGCCGTTTATGTTGCCGCAACGCGACCCGGCGAAAACGTTAAACGCGACAAAATCGTTCAACGTTCCGGAATTTACCGTCGAGCCGGTTCAAATTTCGGAGCGAGAATTGCTGCAAGACGCGAAAATCGACGCGCCGGAAAAGGCGACGCTTCGCTTGCGTTGAGGCGAAAAGAAGGGCGTCGCGTTAAAGTAAGCGTCGGCGTCGCGGCAATAATCGTTTAATCGGCGTTAAAACGCGTTGATTGGGCAAAATAGAAAACGCTCCGAGGCGAATCGGAGCGTTTTTTAACGTCGAGCGCGAACGCGTCGTCGAATTTACGTCGACTAACGGAGCGAACCGCGACGGAAATAAACGTTCATAACGCGGAGTTGACGGGGGCGGAACTCGACCTCGAACGCGGAACCGGTCGGCGATTCAAGCGGTTTGTCGGTTTGCTCGCCGTTAAAATCGATAAACTCGACGCGTTCGATCGGGAGAGACGCCTTCAGCGTCGTCGTCGTTTTCGAACCGACTGTTTCGAGCGCCGTCAAGCGCGTTCCGACGTAATCGCCGGACGCGTCCAAAATCGAACGTCGCTCCAAAATTTGAACGTTTCCGGCGCTCGACGCGAAGGGCGTCGCGGCGATTCGTTTCGGCGAAGGAACGTCGGCGAGCGTAAAGGGCGGAACGTCGGCGAACTCGAGCGCGGTTCGATGCGGACGTTCGAGGTCGACGCCGACGCCGAAACGGAACCGACGCCGCGTTTCGCCCGCCGGAATCAAAATCGCGTCGAGCCGCGTGTCGCCGGCGCGTTTAAAATAGGGAAGCCCGGCGGACAATACCGTTATCCCGATATTTTCCTCGCTCCGAACGTCGACGCATTCGGGCGCTTGCAGGTAATCGCGACCCGTCCAAATGAGCGTCGCGCCGACGCCGCCGTAAAGATCGGCGAGACCGTCTTTCCAAGCGAAACGAACGCCGTAATAACTTTCCCAAGGCGCCCCGTCCGCCGAAATTAACGGCGTTATCTCCGAGTCGACTTCGATAATCCGGCTTTCGCGCCGAATCGTTAAAATTTGCGTAAAGGTCGCCGCTTTCTCGCCGTTCGGCGCGACGAGCCGACCGTCGACCCGCAATCTTCCGAGCGCGGGGCCCGACGCGAGTACGGAAATCTTGTCGGCGGCGGAAACGGTGTAACCGTAACAGGAATCCTCCGGCGAACGGCAGTCGTCGCGGCGGAGCGCCGCCGGAAGTTTCAACGCGACGTCCCAAGCGAAGCGGTTGCCGCGACTCGGATGGCGGAGCAAGCCGTTCGAAACGACCGGTGCGTCGACGTTGAACGTCGTCAAGCGGCGAACGGAACCGGTCGTCGGGTCGACTTTAATTTCAAAATATTCGTTGCGCAGAACGTAATAACGTTCGATTTCTTTCGCCGAATAACGCTGTTCGACGTACTCGACGAGCGCGGAACGGGGCGTCGTTTCGGCGTTCGAGTCGTTTTCGGCGCCGTTCGACGCGTCGGAATCGGACGAAGCGGGCGCGCCGCCGCGCAGTTTGGCGGCGAATTGGCGGAAAAGGGAATTTTTGCGCTTTGGCGTCGCGTCGACGGAGGCGGAGTTTGCGGACGGCGCCGGTTTTGCCGCCGTTTGGCCGGTCTCGTCGGTTTCGGGCGCCGGAAAGTCGGCCGGGTCGAGCGCGCCGGTTTCGAACGCCGGTCGATTAAGGAAACGATATTCGACGCCGGGCGTTTTCGGAATCCAGTACGAACCGGTCGGCGGCAGGGTCGCGATATGTTGGCGGAGGCCGTCGGCGCCGATAAAGGTTCGCAGTTGGAAGCCGAGTTCCGCCGCTTCGGCGCGCCGCTCCGCGTCGGCGTTCGAGTCGCTCCTTTGACCGTCGAGCGTTTGGGCGGTTTGGGAAGATTGGGCGGGTTCCGAGTGCGGAACGTCGACGGTTCGACGCGTTTCCCAAACGATTTCCCGCGCGGTCGCCGCCGGGTTGACGAAGAGAAAACCGTTCGATTCGGTCGTTTTCGACGATTTTAACGCCGCCGCGAGGTAACGGGCCGCCGCGTCGAGCGTCGCGTCTTTTTCCGCTTCCAACGCGACGAGCGTCGCGTCAAGGTCGGCGGTTTGCGCGATTGGGGCGGTTGGCGCCGTCGACGCGTTTTCGGAATTTTGCCAATTTTCGGCGTTTTCGGTTGTTTCGGCGGGCGATTCGACGTCCGGAACGAGAAAACGGGCGTCGAGTTCGTCGAGCGTCGCCGCGACGCGGGCCGAAAGACGGGTCGACGCGTCAAGATAGGCGGAAAAGAGCGAGTTTAACGCCGAGTCGTCTCGCTTCGCTTTGAGCGTCGCTTCGCGGACGGTCGCTTCGAGCCCGTCGAGCGCCGAAAGAATCGCGCCCAAACGTCGGCGGCGGGGCCAGTTCGAAACGAGATCGGGGCGTTCGCGGCGCGCCGAACGGGTCAAGAAGTTCGTCTTGAATTGGTCTTTGACGAATTTTTCCTTGTCGCCGGCGCCGCGCGTTACCTCGAAATATTCGTTAAAGTCGTAAAACTTGCCCAAAACCGGCGAGTAACGATCCATTCGGAAAAAGTCGCTCAGCCAACGCGACCCCTTGCCCGGGCGGCGCTCGAAAACGATCGAGGTCGCGTCGTCGGAGTAATAGGAGTTGCCGATCCGCTCGGGAAGTTGCAAAATCTCTTCGCTTTCCGCCGCGTCGAGCGGTTTTTTGCAGAACGCGGCGACCGTCGAGCCGTCCCGACCTTGCCAAAGGAAGCGCGAACGGTCGGTCGGCTTCTCGAGGAGCGTCCAACCGTCCCGAGTTCGAGCGAACGCGGCTTCGTACCCTGTTAGTTTGAGTAATTGGGGTAAAATTTGCGCGTAGCCGGCTTCGCGACGAGCGAAAATTTTCGGCGCCGTCCCGAAAGCGTCGAGGTAAGCGGCGCGCCCGGCCAAGAGCGTTCGAACGATTTCCAACGGCGATTGGAGGTAAAGCGGGCCCTCCCATTCGTCGCCGCCGATTAAAATTATCCGTTTTGCTTCAATTTCCTCTTTTAACAGCGCGAATGTTTCCGGGTAACGCTCGCGGCAAATTTTTAGGAGCGGAACCGGCAAGACGACGTTCGATTTCTCGTCGCGGCGACGTTGGAGGCGGAGCGCGTCGGGAAGAGCGGTCGCAAAATCTTCCTCTTCGACCCAAGTTAACTCGAGAAGTTTCGTCGCGGTCGGGAAGAAGTACTC
>JAFSFF010000352.1 GCA_017435375.1 Thermoguttaceae bacterium | reverse complement strand
GGCGTCGGCGGAACCGGTTGCGCGAACGCGAAAAAGGGCGTCGCGGCGAAGAAAAGAACGGCGAGCGGCGACGCGACGCGGCGTCGGCAAGCTCCGAACGCTCGGCGAAAAACGGACGCGAGCGGCGGCGAAAACGACATAACGAAACCCTTTCTTTTAAAGTAGTTGACGGCGGAACGGCGGCGCGAACCGAACGTCGACGTTTTTTAACGGGGTATCTTAAAGAACGCGGCGTTCGGCGTCAATATTAATAACGCGCGAACGCCGCCGAAGGGCGAACGGCGCCGACGTTTGCCGCCGACGGGCTAAACAAACAATAATAACGCGCGAACGCCGCCTTGGTCGGAACGGGTAAAAACTTTACTTCCAACGGATTAAGTAAACGCCGGAACGCGGCGCGTCGAGCTTGAGAACGCCGTCCGAATAGTCGACGTCGCGTTCGAGCGCGGCGTTCTCGTAATCGATTTGGAGAACGCTAACCGAACCGCTTGCCGGAACGCCGGAAAGCGCGATTTCAATCGGGGCGTCGGTCGCGTCGTTTTTGAAAAACGAAACGAGAAGGCGTTTTTCGGCGTTTCCGTTCGAGCCGTCGCCGCCGATTCCGCCGAGGAGCGCGACCGAGCCGCTTCCGCCGTCGACCGTCGCGACGCGATTCGGGGAAAGTTTCGCCAATTCGCCAAACGCGACCATCGAGTAATACGTCTTGCGCGGTTCGCCGTAAGGGTCGAAAAGGCCCCAGTTGTGCAAGCCGTAAGCGTAATAGTTCGACATATCGAGCGGGCCGTCTTGCCAACGCGACATAACGAAACAGTTGAAGCCCGCCGCGTCGGCGCCGTGCAGGCCCTCTTCGGACGTCGAAAATTCGCGTTTGCGCGCGGCGCCGCCCTTCGTCCCGTGAACCTCGTCCCAACCGATCGGGAAGTAATGCCATTCGTTGAGGTGAAGTTCCGCGTTCGGGAAACCTTTGTCGTCCAAGAGTTTGCGCATCGCGAACGGCGGGTTGAGAACGTCCGCCGGGCCCTTGGCGTAACAGTGCCAAGAAACGAAGTCGAGCGGCGCGTCGTTCGCTTTGCAGACGTCGGCGAGCCAACCGATAAGTTTCGGATCGGCGTGAGTTAGGGCCGGGCCGCCGATCTTGATCGTCGGGAACTCGGCGCGGAGTCGCTTGGCGACGACGACGTAAAATTGGCAGTACGACGCCCAGTCCGGGTCGTCCCACATCTGCGGAACGAGGTTCGGTTCGTTCCAAATCTCCCAATATTGGAGGTTCCACTTGTGTCCGTTCGCCCAACCGGCGTTGTAATGGCGGACGATCGCGGCGCAAATTTCGGCGTATTGTTCGGCGTTCGGCTTCTTCGCGAAGTAGCCGCGCGGCGCGTGCTCGATGCTCGTGCCGAGTCGATAAATCGGGGCGGCGCCGCCTTTTAGAATCGCTTCGATATAGTCGTCGGTCGCGTCGAAAAAGTAATTTTTCGGGTCGGCGGGGTCGGCGTCGAGATTGCCGAAAATTTGGTGAACGTCGACAAGACGTAAACCGTTGTTGTCCCAAGGCGCGTCGTGCAGACGAACGGTCGAGAAGCGGCAGGCTTCGGCGACCGGCTGATCGTCTTGGAGACGTTGGTAAGAAAGGCGCGTCCAAAGGTTGACGCCGTTGAGCGGTTTGATTGTTCCAACGGTTTTCGAAAAATCAACGGCGTATTTCGGCGCGGCGTCGGAGGGGGCGTCCGGTGCGTCTTGCGCGGAAACGGGGGCGCCGACGGCGAACGTCGCGACCAAGGCGGCGGCGACGAGCGCGGCGGAAAGTTTGAAAAATCGCGACGTTTTCATAAAATCAAAAACTCCTTGAAAATAAGGGGAAAACGGAAGAAACGGGGCAACAAAAGGAAAACGGGCGCGCCGTTCGAGAGACCGAGACGGCGGCGCCGGAAGGGGAAAAATGTTAAAGACGTTAAAAGGGTTAAAAATGTTAAAAGCGTTAAAAACGACGACGTTAACAAGCGGCGCTAAGCGGCGTTAACAAACGCGGATAAAGTCGACTTTAAGAATGCGCGCCAAAATTTCGAGTCGGTCGGCGATATGTCCGACGCCGATGGCGCAGTGGTGGGCCGGGCCGCGGCGCGACCAAGCGTCGACGAACTCGCGGGCGCCGGTCGAGAAACGATAACGGCTGTTCGCGTTCCCGATTTCGAGGATCGGGCCTTCCTCCGAAAACCCTTGCGCGACAAGGAGTTTCACATTGCCGTCCGGCGCGTCGACGACCGAAAGCAACGTCGCCGGGCCCGCTTGCACCGACGTTTCGACGCTGAGACCGGCGCCGACTTTCCCGTGATAAACTTCGAGCGGTTTGATTTTCGTTTTTCCGTTCGCAATTTTCGGGTGGCAAGGGCCGTCGTGCCCGAGGAGAACGACGTCGTCGTCGAAGTCGAGCGCGTAAAATTCGGAGAACGCCCCGCCGACGCCGAAGGAGTCGAGGATTTTCATCGCCAAGACGTTTTTCACCTCGTACTCGCCCGCGACCGGGACGCCGCGCGCCGTCAGCATCGAGTTGCCGACGATGACCGACGCGATCAGGTCTTCGTAACGCTCGTCGCCGTGCCCGTTGTAGAAGTAAGCGAGCGCGTCTAAGTCGAAGTCGGAAACGAACTTATCGAGCGCGACCGACGTGCGGGCGGCGCGGCGCAGCTCGAAGTCGACGCAGTCGGGGCGGACGTCGAACTCGTCCCAAATTTCGGCGACGCGCTTGTCGATTTCCGCTTCGGAGACTTGCTCGCGACGCTCGAGGACTTCGCCGAACTCGCGGATTTCGAAGTGCGGGCCGAGTTGCGCGGAGAGGCGGGTCAGGTCGGAGTAGATGTCGAGCATCCCGTTGTAGTAATGGCCTAAGAGTCCGATTCTGCTCGATTTAAGAATCGACGCGACGCGAGCCGCTTCGATCCAAGCGCGGAGTTTGTCGTCGACGAACGGGTCGTCTTGCAGAACGCCGGTGATTTGGTAAAATTCGACGCCGGAGCGCAGGAACGCGTTCGCGATCTCCGGGACGCTGCACGCTTGGCAGTTCGCGAGCCATTCGCCGGTCATTTTGGTGCGGTCGCCGAGTTTGTTGAAGGTCGCGTAATCGATGGCGCGGGTCGGCTGTAGGTTGAGGACGACGACCGGTTTGCCGAGTTTTTGAACGACCGGAAGAACCGTCGAGGAAAGCGCGTAAGTCGAGACGTAAAGGAAGATAAGGTCGACGTCTTCCCGTTGGAAACGGTCGGCGGCGGCGCGGGTTTTTTCCGGATTGTCGATCAAGCCGACGTCGACGACGTTCGCGCCGAGGGAGCGGAGTTTGTCGGCGACGACGCCTTGATAGCCGACGAGACGTTCGCGCAAACCTTCGAATTGCGGCCAATACGTTTCGAGACCGATTCCGTAAAGACCGACGGTCGTCGTTGTTTTCGCGCTCATTTGCGGTTCCTTTTCGGTTGGGAGCGAAACGTCAAGAGGCGCGTTTCGCTCGGCGTTTTTAAGGGGTTTTGAAAATGTTGAAACTGAAACGGTTTTCTTTTAAGGCGGCGTTACTCGGCGTCGACGGATCGTTCGGACGGCGTTGGCGACGCGGCGTCGGAACGCGAGTGTTCGCAGTCGGCGGAATGAACGTGCGAATGGTTATGCGGCGTTCCGCTTTCGCAGGCGGGGCAACTTAACGCGGCGCTCGGGTCGAATTGGGCGGCGGCGCTCGGCGGCTCGGTCGAGAAGACGGCGCGGTCGACTTGAAACGAAAGTTTCAGCGCGTAACCGACTTCGGCGAGGAAGACGGCGGCGCCGATCAGCGGGAAAATCAAGCCGAACGGTCGCGCGGTAAAGCCTTGGCCCGGAACGGTTTTGACGCTCTTGGGAAGTTCGTCGAGAACGAGCGATTTTTCCGGGTTTTCCGGGTCGTAAAGGAGGACTTCCGCCGGGTCGTCGGTCAAACGGTCGATTTTGAGACCGCGCGCCGACGTTTCGAACTCGGCGCCGTTAACCGCTTGGAAACGGTAAGTTACCTCCATTTCGGCGCGACCGTTGACCCGAGTTCCGGTCGGGGAAACGTCGACGGGAACCGCTTGCGCCGGAGCGCCGGAACGCAGGAGCGGAATCGTTCGCAAACCGCGTCGAACCGGGCCGATAATCGCTAAACAAACGCCGATAATTAAGAAGATCGAGAGGAACGCCGCGACAAAAAGTAGCGATCCGAGTGAGTCGCCGAACGGCGCGGTCGACGTTCCTTCGGCGCGGAGAACGTCGGGCGTTCCGGCTTTTTTCTCGACGGCGACGAGGCTTCCGGGCTCGCGATAAGAAAACGAGTGCGAAACGCCTTCGAAGTAGGAGCCGTCCGGCGCCGCGCCCGCGAACTTCCAGCGATACGCCGAACGTCCGTTGATTTCGACGTTTCCGTCGTCGCAGGAAACGAGCGTCGCGATCGAATACGGCTCCCAAGTCGCGCCGCGGTCGAGGAGGGCGGTTCCGACTCGCATCGTTCCGAAGAAACCGACGACGAACAACATTGAGAAGCAAAGCCAAAACCAGCCGAAGGTCGAGGTCGCGGTCGAACCGAAGAGAAGGGCGAGTTTCGCCGTCGTCGAGACGTCGCGCGGAACCGGCGGCAGCTCCGCGAGTTTCGGGTTGGGCGGAAGGGACGCGAGGTCGATTTCCGGCTCGTCGTCGGCGAGAACGTAACGGCGCCCGTCGACGACGACAAAGGGGCGGCCCTGCGCGTCGAATTGGCGTTCGGCGGAGGTTAGCGGCTCGCTTGGGTCGATGTTCGGGACGTTCAGCGGGGATTCGATCGCGTCGGGGCGTTCGGCGGACATTGCGGTTCCTTTCGTTTTGACGTTATTAATATATAAGGGAAAGCGGCGGCGCTTTGGGCGGCGTCGGCGTTTTTCGGGAAAAGTTGGCGGCGACGGGCTCCGCGTTTTGCGTATTATAACCGATTCGAGCGGCGTTTTCAACGCTTTTTTCGCTTCTTTTGGCGGCGTCGGCGGAAAAATCGGCGCGTTTGCGAAGAATCGGCGGAAGCGAAGGGGGCCCGGATTGACAAAAAATCGCGTCGGGGTAAAATGATAACGTTAAATTTTGCGCGGCGCTTTTTAGCGCGTTTCCGACCGGAAGCGGAGCGTCGGGGCGAGCCGAAACGTCGGCTTTGATTAATTTAAAAACGTCGCGATATTTGATGTTTTCAAAGAGTCGCGATTTACCGAGGTTTTGCGCTCGACGGCGCCGGTTCGCGGCGAGTCGGGCGGGCGAGGAAAGAGATGAAACACACCGATATTTTCGACGTGATGAACGACGCGTCGTTTGTGAACGCGACCGCGACCGTTTGCGGTTGGGCGCGCACTTCGCGGGATTCGAAAACGATGGCGTTCGTCGAACTCAACGACGGAACGACGCTCAAACACCTGCAAATCGTTATCGACAAAGAGAAAATCGCGAATCCGGCGCCGTTCTTGAAACTCGGCTCCGCGCTCCGCGTCGTCGGGCAAATCGTTCCGTCGCGCAACGGCTCCGTCGAGATGAACGCCGAGTCGATCGAGCTGATCGGCGAATGCCCGTCCGAGTATCCGCTTCAAAAGAAACGACATACGCTCGAATATTTGCGGACGATTCCGCACTTGCGTCTGCGCGCGAACACCTTCAACGCCGTTTTCCGCGTCCGCTCCGTTTTGTCGGCGGCGATTCACGAGTTCTTCCAAGGCCGCCGTTACGTTTACGTTCACACGCCGATCGTTACCGCCAGCGACTGCGAAGGCGCCGGCGAAATGTTCCGCGTTACGACCCGACCTTGGAACGCCGAAGCGAAGAGCGAAGAAGAGTATTACGCCGACGACTTCTTCGGGCAAAAAGCCGGTTTGAGCGTTTCCGGTCAGCTCGAAGGCGAAGTCGCCGCGATGGCGTTCGGGAAGATTTACACGTTCGGCCCGAGCTTCCGCGCCGAATGCAGCAACACGCCGCGCCACGTCGCCGAGTTCTGGCACGTCGAGCCGGAAATCGCGTTCGCCGAACTGCCGGACGTTATCGAAGTCGTCGAATCGTCGATTAAATACGTCGTGAAGGCGGTTTTGGAACGCTGCCCGAACGAGTTGGCGTTCTTCGATAAAAACTTCGAAAACGGCTTGATCGACAAACTCAACCGCTTGGTTTCGGAGGACTTCGGCGTCGTTACGTACACCGAGGCGATCGAAATCTTGAAGAAAGCCGACGTTAAATTCGAGTTCCCGGTCGAGTGGGGCGGCGACTTGGCGACGGAACACGAAAAATATCTTGCCGAAGTCGCGTTCGGAAAACCGGTTTTCGTTACCGATTACCCGAAAGAAATCAAGTCGTTCTATATGAAACAGAATCCGGACGGCAAAACGGTCGCGGCGACCGACTTGCTCGCGCCGGGCGTCGGCGAAATCATCGGCGGGAGCGAACGCGAAGCCGACTTGGGCAAGCTCCTCCAAGCGATGCAAGATCGCGGGATGTCGACCGCCGAGTACGAAAATTACATCGACCTGCGCCGCTTCGGTTCGACGCCGCACGGCGGGTTCGGGCTCGGACTCGAACGCTTGGTGATGTACGTTACCGGGATCGAAAATATTCGCGACGTTATTCTTTACCCGCGCGTCGTCAACAAGGTTTATTGAGCCGTTTGACGAAGGAACGTCGGCAAGTCGCTTGAAATAAGCGGTTGCGACGGGGAACGTTCGTTTTTTTCAACGGCGTTCGGCGCGTTTGGCGTCGAGCGCCGTTTCTTTTTTGATTTTTTGAAAACGGCGCCGTTTTTTGTCGTCGGAAGTTCGTTTTTTTTCGACGTTTTTTCTTGAAATTTCGCGAAAAAAGTTTTATAATGGCGGCGTCGGCGCGAATACGGCGCGTTTTTGAGAGAGACGGCGAAATTGTTAAGGATAATAGAAGGCGTAAACGGCGATGAAAACGGACGTTGAAGCAAAAGAACGCGCCGTCGCGAGAAGACGCGCGGCGGTTCGTCGGGGAATTTTGGCGGCGATTTTGCTCTCGGCGATCGCTTTGGGCGCGAACGCGTTGCGCGGCGAACGCGAGTCGCGTTTACAAACGGTCGATATTTCGGCGTTGGAAGCTCCGGCGACGGCGACGAAAGTCGGCGAAAACGACGAGACGCTTAAAGAAAAGTCGAACGTCGATAAAAACGCCGGCGCCGACGCGGCGCAAGTTCGCGAAGAGGCGAAAGCGGAGCGGATTAAGCGGCGCGTCGTCGCGAACGCGAGTTGGGTTCGCGATAAAATTCAAAAGGAGCGGGCCCCGCTCGCGTCGACGTTGGCGCGGCTTCGACCGGAATTTTTCTCGGGCGCGTTGCGTCCGAACGCTTTATTGGAGGCGTATTTATACTGCGTTATCGTCGCGGTCGTTTCGGCGTTTTTGAATTTGGCGTCGCGGATTTTTCGGGGCGCGTCGGCGGCTTATTTGCTGAAAACGCGATTTTACGAGATTCCGGAAATTCGGGTTCCGTTGCGCGTTTTCCGCATTTTCTGTTGGGCGTTCGTCGGCGGTTGGGCGTTTTTGACGTTGCGTTTCGCCGTCGACTTGGGTCGAAACGGCGGGTCGTTCGCGTCGGGGGCGTTCGCGCTTTTCGCGGTCGTCGCGACGGCGTTTTTTTATTGGCTGGTTCGCAAACCGTTGCAAACGTTGGTCGCGTTGCCGGCGCGAATCGACGATTTCGACGTTCCGCTGATTCGAGCGAAGTTGCGCAAACGGATTTCGCGTCGACGTTTGAATCGGTTGGGGCGCGAGTCCTTCCCGGAAGCGTTGGGGCGCGGGCGGTCGAACGGGATCAAAGTTCGCGTTTTCTTGGTGATCGCGCAGGCGACGACCGCGGCGGCGGCGATTTTTGCGGCGACCGAGTACGGACGCGAGCATTCTTGGGATAAATTCGCGATTCATTGGGTCGAGGAGCTGTTTGTTAAGGTTCCGGACGTTCCGCCGGCTTGGGCGACGGTCTTTTTGGTCGCCGGAGCGTCGGCGCTCGCGCTTTTATTGGCGAGCAACGCGTCCTATTTGATTTTGCGTTTCAAGACGGTTCTCGTTTGCGGCGCGGTTTTGTCGTCGGCGGTCGTCGTCGGCGGCTTCTCGGTCGAGGAGGATTTCCGAAGCCGAGCGGCGTTGGTCGCGGCGTTGAACCTCGCGTTTTTCGCTCGTTGGTCGTTCGACTTGTATCGCGCTTATCGGTTTAAGCAAGCGAACGTCGCGACCGAATCGCTCCCGGTTTCTCGCGGTTTGGAGCGAGTCTTCGGCGCCGCGTTGAGAGGGGCGCGACCCGTTTTCGGTCGAGGGTTGCCGCCGGTTGAAAAGAGCGTTTTGGAGAGCCGCGTCGAAAAAGGTTGGGACGCCGTCGAGTTTGCCGATTTCGCCGCGCTCCGCAATATGACGCGCTATTTGGAGAGCGTCGTCGCCGAGAGCGAACCCTTTGCCGGCGTTAAGTTTCGAGCGACGACGGTCGCGCGCAAGCTCGAACGGCGACTCCTCGGCGGAACCGACCGCGAGTGCGCGTCGCCGAACGTTCCTTATTGGAACGAAAATCTTTTCCCGTTGACGGTTCCGAACGGATACGAAGCGCGGGAAGACCGGCTCGAACTCGGCGACGAATGGGACGTCGTTCAAGACTGCGCGCGTTGCGGCGGGAAGGGGACGACGGCCGGAACGACCGACGGAAGCGGCGTCTGCTCGCGTTGCGGCGGCGCGGGGCGCGTTCGCTTTAAACAGTCGATTATAACGACTTGGAGCGTCTTCAGCGCGACCGCGACCGAGCCGAAAACGCCCGCGCCGGAGTATATGGACGAGGCGGCGGAGAAGATTTTCTTCGTCAAAGAAG
>JAFSFF010000351.1 GCA_017435375.1 Thermoguttaceae bacterium | reverse complement strand
GGCGATAAACGGCGGAAACGTCGACGTCGCGTCGGCGTCGATTCAAAGCGACGCGACGGTTGCGTTTTCGCCCGTCGAGACGTCCGACGCAAACGACGGAACCGGCGAAAACGCCGCGACTTACGTCGACGCGATTTTAGCCGTCCGGGATTCCGCGACCGTCGGGGCCGCGACGTTTTCTGGCGTCGGTTATTTCGCTTCGCCCGTCGGAACCGATTTAACCGACGCGACGTTCGAAACTTACGTTCGCGCCGTCGACAATTCCGCCGGAGTCGCAACGTTCGCCGCGACCGCGACCGGCCCGACGACGGCGAAACTCGCTTGGAGCGCAACCGACGAAACGGCGCGAGTTTGCGTCGAACGCGAAAACGCGGCCGCGCCAAACGGTTGGGAGACGCTGGCAATAACGCCGACGGAAGACGCGTCGCCGCTAACCGTCGCGCTAAACGGAAGAGAACGCTTCCGAATCTTCGACGGCGCGACGTTTACCGTCGACGCCGCGTATTTCCCGACCGGCGATTTTTACATCTACGTCGCGAATTCGAGCGTTTCGGCGGTTGCGGGAGAATGGAGCGAATGGGAGGCGATCGCTCAAACGATAAAAGCGGGAGGCGCTATGGGGTATCGCAATGAAAACGTTATGTTTATGGCGCAAGTGAAAAATCGGCTTTCGGGCGGTTGGCTCGCGCCGTCGGACGTCGTCGGGATTACGGCGACAGTTTGTCGTGTTTGCGAAAACGGTTTCGCGCCGGACGAATGGGTTCCGGTCGACGGTTGGGAAGGCGTCGCGGTTCCGACGACTTGCGTTTTGGCGGCGCCGACGGCGAACGACGCTTGGACGGCGGACGCGGAAGGGCCGAACTTCGTTTGGGTTCCGGACGTTCGCGAACGAGCGTTTTTTCCGACCGGCGGGAAGTTTGCGACGCAACTTCGGTTCGACTTAACCGACGGTCGCAACCCGATTTATCTCACGTTCGTCGACGAGGTCGATTGAGCGAGGGCGGCGCGAGGGGCCGGAGGGGGCTAGGTACTACCTCGCGCGAAAATTTTGACTGCGCGCGATGAGGGCGCGGCGTTGAGTTTTGTTTGTTTTTTTGTTCCGTCGGCGGTTCGCGTCGGAGGGCGGCGCGTCGGCGGGTGTTTAGGGGCGGCGTCGGCGGGTTGAGTTAGGGGGATAAGTTGGCGAGTCGGAAGGGGTTAAAGAAAAGCGGCGGCGATTACGTTCGTCGGGCGGCCGGATTACTCGCGACGTTGCGCGACGCCGACGCGGCGCGGGTCGTTTGCCGTCGCGAGTTCGGCGTCGACGGGCCCGATCTCGACGCGTTGATCGCCGACGCGAAGGCCGAGCTTGCGTCCGCCGCCGAAATCGATTTGCGCGTCGAAATCGGAACCGCCAAAAAACGGCTCGAAGATTTGCGCGACCGCGCCAAAGAAGCGGGCGATTTACGCGCCGAACTCGACGCGATTAAAGAACTTAACAAACTTTGCGACTTGTACAAGCAAACGTCGCTCGCCGACGTCGCGAGCGCGGCGGAACCGGCGACCCTCGCGCTCGTTCGGGAACATCTCGAAGGGCTCGACGTCGCGCCGAAAGACTTGCCGATCGAGGAACTCGCCCGATTTGTCGCGGCGGCGTTCCTCGGAAAGGAAACGGCGCAACCGACGGCGGAATAAGGGTTAAGCGGAGATGATAACGGCGCGCGACGCTTACGAGCGGAACAAGGAGCGGTCGCGGCGAGCTTCGCGGGAACGGTCGTTGGCCGGGCGCGAACTCGGGCCGCTTCCGGCGATCGGGTCGTTAACGCGGCGCGTCGCGGCGAGAAACAGCCTTCTCGTTTTTGCGCGAACTTATTTCGCGAAAAAGGTTAAGAAGCCGTTCGGGCCGATTCATTACGCGCTTCTCGAACGGTTGCAAACAACGATCGTCGAAGGGGGGAAAGCGGCGGTCGCGATGCCGCGCGGGACGGGGAAAACGACCCTTTCCTTGATCGCCGCCGTTTGGGCGTTGCTGAACGGTTATCGACGTTATATCGTTATCGTCGCGGCGAATATGAAGGAAGCGCGCCGAATTTTGAAGGCGCTCGCGACGATGATCGCGACGAACCCGGAGCTGTTGCGCGATTATCCGGAAGTTTGCTTTCCGCTTGCGAAGCTCGGCGGCTCGGCGCTGTTGGCTCGCGGTCAAACGTTTTACGGGGAGCCGACGGGCGTTCGAATCGCCGCCGATTCGTTCCGACTTCCGACCGTTCGCGGGAGCGCGGCAAGCGGAGCGGTCGTCGCCGCTTACGGGATTAACGCCGCGATTCGCGGGCTTCAAGAGGAAGGGCCCGACGGCGAAACGATGCGGCCGGACTTCCTCTTTTTGGACGACCTCCAAACGGACGCGGTCGCGATCAACCCGAAACGCGTCGAAGCGCTCGACGAAAAGGTCGCGTCGACGCTTCAAGGGCTCGCCGAAAACGGCGGCGAACTCGCGATGGTGCAGACGATCACCGTTCGAGCGCCGGGCGATTACGCCGAACTGATTTTAGACCGCGAAATTTACCCGCTTTGGAACGGCGAGCGGTTCGCGGCGGTCGACCCTATGCCGGAGCGGCTCGACCTTTGGCGCGAGTACCGGGCGCTCCTTTTCGAGAATCCGGACGCGGCGACGGCGTTTTATCGGGCGAACCTCGACGAGATGCGACGCGGCGCCGTCGTCGGTTGGCCCGACGCTTACCAAGGGCGCAAACTCGTCGACGCGCTCGAGTATTATATGCGCCTTTGGGCCGAAAACGAGCGGGCGTTTTGGTCGGAACAGCAGAACCGGCCGCAAGAGCGTTTTTCGGGCGCGGTCAAGCTCCCGGCGAAGGAGATCGCGCGGAAGTTGAACGGGTACGAGCGCGGCGTCGTTCCGAACGCGACGTCGAAAGTCGCGGCGTTCGTCGACGTTCACGGCGATTTGCTTTATTGGACGGTCGTCGCGTTTCGGGACGACTTCGCGGCGTTCGTCGTCGATTACGGAACGTTCCCGGAACAGCGGCGGGCGTACTTCGCGAAAGACGACGGCGGGCTCGAAGACTTGAAATCGCTCTTTCCGGGCGCGACGGTCGACGGGCGCGTCCGGCTCGGGCTCGAAATGTTGTTTTCGGACTTGCTTGGGCGAACGTTCCGGCGCGAAGAAGGGGGCGAATCGCTCGTCGGAATCGACCGAATCGGGGTCGACCGCGGTTGGAAGCCGGAGACGGTCGAGAACGCGATTCGCTCGACGAACCCGCGTTTTATCGTTCCGACGAAGGGACAGGCGGTTCGGGCGAAACAGGCGCCGATGCGAACTTGGCCGCGTCGCGACGGGCGCGTTTTCGGCTGGCATTTGCTCGACGAAAAGACGAAGGGCGCCGCGTTTCGGTCGATTTTGGTCGACTCGAACTATTGGAAGACGAAGGTTCACGAAGCCGCGTCGCTTGAAGCGGGAGAACCGGGAAGTTTGAGCCTTTGGGGGACGAGTCGGTCGACGCACCGGATGTTTTCGGAGCATTTGGCCGCCGAAGTCGCGAAGCCGGTCGAGTGCGTCGGGAACCGCGTCGTCGAGTGGGAGCCGTCGCCGACGCGTCCGGACAACCACTTTTTCGACTGCGTCGTCGGATGCTTTGTCGTCGCGTCGACGCTTGGACTTTTGACGAACGACGACCCGAGAACAGGGAATAAGCGATGAGAAACGAAGACTTGGAGCGACTGAACTCGATTCGACGAAGAATCGAAATTTTGCGCGCCGCGCTCGAAGACCCGACTCTTTTGACGTCGGTTTCGGTCGACGGCGTCGCCGAGACGTTTGACCGCGCGTCGGCTCGCGAGGAGCTGCGCGAATTGGAATTGGAAGAAGGACGGCTTTCCGGCGCGACCTCGCGCGTTCAAACGATCGGTTGGCGACGATGACGAAACGACGGAAGAAGGGGAATCAAAAGAGGGCGGTTCGCTTTGATAAGACGCCCGCCGTTGCGTTCGGGTACGAAGCGGTCGAAAATCGCCCGACGCGGCGTCGCGTTTACGTTTCGACGCGCTCCGAAGACAAGGAGCTGACGCCGGAGAAGCGGCGGGCGCTCGTTTCGGAGGCTCGCGACCAACTTCGGAACTTTTCGCTCGCCGGGTTCGCGCTCCGCAAGCATTTGCAATTCGTTTCGTATTACCGCTTTTCGGCGGGAACGCCGGACGAGCGCTTCAACGCCGACTTGACGCGGCGCGTCGAGCGTTGGAAGTCGCGCAAATTTTGCGACGCGGCGGGGCGTTGCTCGTTCGACGAGTTGATCGCGCTGATCGAGTCGCACCGGGCCGTCGACGGCGACGTCGGGATTTTGCGGCGCGTCGACGGGCGCGTTCAAATCGTCGAAGGCGACCGAATCCAAAACCCGCCCGACGCCGGGACTTCCGGCGATTGGGTCGGCGGCGTGAAGGTTTCGCCGCTCGGACGTCCGCTCCGGTACGCGATTTGGAGCCGCAAAGCGTCCGGCGGGTTCGACTTCGAACGAACCGTCGACGCGCGTTGGTTCGACTTGCTCGCGTTCACGACGCGGCGCGACCAGATTCGCGGCGTTTCGCTCTTCGCTCCGGCGGCGAAAATGATTTCCTACTTGTACGACGGGCTCGATTTCGCGCTCGCGAAGATGAAGCTCGAGCAGTTTTTCGGGCTGAAAACGACGTTCGAAGACGGCGGGAACTTGGCGGGAGTCGCGTCGACCGACGCCGAGGGAATCGGGCGGCAAGCGTCGGAGGTTTTCGGCGGCGACCTCCTTCACCTCGCGCTGAAAGTCGGGGAAGACGCGCAGTTTATGGAGTCGAACAACCCGTCGCAGAACTTTCAAACGTTTTGCGAAAACGTCGTTCGGATGGTTTTCGCCGCGCTCGACGTTCCCTATTCGTTTTACGACGGTTCGAAGACGAACTTTTACGGCTCGAAAGGGGAGTTCGAACAGTACCTCGACACCGTCGAGAAGAAGCAGGCGCCGACGGTCGCGATGCTGAACGAATGGGTTTTCGACTGGTTGGCGCCGAATTGGCTCCTCGACCCGGTCGACCCGCTTGTTTTGCCGGACGGTTGGACGCTCGACGACGTCGCGGCCGATTGCGGTTGGCGCGGCGCGGGGCTCCCGTCTTGGCGGCTCTTCGAGTACGTCAAGGAGGCGCAGGCGGCGATTTCGGCGGGGCTCGTTTCCCCGCTCGCGTTGGCCGACTCGTTCGGCGAGGATATGCGGCGCAATATTTCGGAGATCGCGGCGACGCGCGCTTTCGCGACGGAACGGGGCGTTTTCCTGCCGTTCGGCGAAACGCAGACGATCAACAACGGGCTTTGACGACGGAGGTTAACCCGATGGAAACAAACGACTTGCCGACGAACGACGCCGACGCGACGACGCGGGTTCGCTTGACCGTCTTGGCGGCGGACGCGCTCGAACGTTGGGGGCTCGGACGCTTCGCGTTTGAGTTCGCGACGACGCGGCCCCTTCGCGAACGGTTGGCGCTCGATTACGATCACGACGACGGCGCGGTCGTCGGTTACGCCGAAGGGTTCGAGTCGAACGACGACGGAATCTTTTGCGACGCGACGATTTTGGGCGGGCCCGACGCTCCGGCGCGGGCGCGGGAGTTGGCGTTTTGCTTGAAGAACGGCGTTCCGTTCGAAGTTTCGCCGCTCGTCGACTTCTCGACGGCGACGATGGAAAGCGTTCCGGACGGCGCGACCGTTCGGCTAAACGGACGGGAGATCGCGGGCCCGCTCGACGTCGCGAGAGGCGCGACGATTCGCGGCGTCGCGATTTGCCCGCACGGAACCGACCCGAAAACGGCGGCGCTCGTCGAACTTTCGGCGCGGTTGAACAACTGGAAAGAGGAAAAGGAGAAAGAAATGGCCGACGAAAAGAACCCGGTCGACGGGGAGCAAACGGAAGAAAAGAAGAGCGTCAACGCCGAGCTGGAAACGATGATCGAAGAGTTCGGGCGCGAACGCGGGCTCGACTATTACCTCGCCGGAAAATCGCTCGAAGAAGCTCGCGCCGAGGATTACGAAGAGCTGAAAGCGTCGCGCAAGAGCGCCGAAGCGGAGAAAAAAGCCGCCGAAGACGGCGCGAAGGAAGCGGAAGAATCGGGCGGCGAAACGGGGGCCGCCGACGGCTCCGGAGCGTCGGGGAGCGAAACGAAGAAGGAACTCGATGCGTTGAAGGCGCTCGTCGAGAAGCAAGGACGCGAGTTGACGGCGTTGAAAGCGTCGTCGCGTCGCGGCGATTCCGTCGGCGTTTCGGAATCGGTCGTCGCCGACTCCGCGTCGCAACCGAAACCGGCGAACGCGCTCCTTGCGGCGGCGGAGAAGTTCAAACGGCTCGGAACGACGCGCAAAGGTTGAGTCGAGCGGCGGTTAAGGGGATAGAAAGAAGGAAGGGGGAAAAATGAGTTTGATGACTTCGTTGGACGTGTTGAAGGTCAACAACTCGGAGGAACTTGTCGGCTTGATCGAGGACGTCGTCGCCGAGATTCCGGAAATCGACTTTTTCGCCGCGTCGCCGGTCGAGAAAAATTCTTATCAAACGTTGACGCTGGACGGTTTGCCGTCGACGGCGTTCCGCGAAACGGGGACGCTCCGCGAGTTTCAAACGGGAACGCTCGGGACGCGCCAAGTCGCTTGCAAATATCTCGACGCGTCTTGGACGCTCGAACAGGCGGTCGCGCAACAGTCGGACTGGGGCGAGGATTTCGCGAAGGCGCTTCAACAGCGAACGCACCTCAAAAGCGCGTTTTACACCCTTGCGAAGCAGATTTGGCGCGGCGTCGCCAACGACGCGAACGGCTTCGTCGGACTGAACGCGTTTGTCGACGCGGTTCTCGACGAGGATTCCGGAAACCGTTCGATGGTCGTTCGAGCGAACGCCGACGCGGCGGGCTCCGACGGTTCGACCGTGTACGCGGTTCGAACCGGAATCGACTCCTGTCAACTCGCTTGGGGCTCGAAGGGCGCGTTCGACGAAGGGGAAGTCGTCGAACAACTCCTTTACGACCGCGACGCGTCGGGGGAAACGCCGCGAACGTCCGGCGCTTGGCATTACGCGCAAAAGCTCGGCGGTTGGGTCGGGCTTCAAGTAACGTCGAAGTTCGCCGCCGGGAAGATTGAAGGGCTTTCGGCGACGTCCGGTTTGACCGACGACTTGCTTTATCAACTCTTGGAGCGGTTCCCGGCGAGTATGAAGCCGCAAGGGCTCTTTATGTCGAAACGCTCTTGGGCGCAACTTCGCCGAAGTCGAACGGCGTACAACCCGATCGGCGCGCCCGCGCCTTACGTCGACGAGTTCGAGGGGGTGAAGATTTACGTTTCCGACGCGATTTCGAACGCCGAAACGTACTCGGCGGCGTCTTCGGACTGACCGAAGCGGGGTAAGCGATGAACAATCGGAAACGCCGGGCGGCGCGAATCGAAGCGGCGATACGTCGCGCTTCGCGGGGGAACGTCGACGCGATTTTCTTCGAGGTCGACGGCGGCGAACGCTTCCAAATCGACGCGATAAAGCGGCTCGCCGCGCCGGAGGAAACGCCGGGCGTCGGGGCGCGAACGGTCGTTCGGCGGGCCGAGTTTTTCGTCGGCGCCGCGACGTTGCGGGGAATAAGAGCGGCGGCGGGCGGGCTCGACGGCTTGCGCCGCGCCAAAATCGTTGAAGAAATCGACGGCGACAAGCGCGTTTGGCGACTCGACGCCGCTCTTCCTTACTTGGAAAATTCGCCGGGCGCGGAGTCTTATCGGCTCGTCGCTTGGCTTAACGGAGAAAAATAATTGATGAAACGAACGATTTTGCAGGCGGTCGACGGTTCGCGCGTCGGCGGCGTTATCGTCGAGGCGAACCGAGCGGCGGCGCGAGAGCTGAACGCGACGTTCGAAACGGTCGACGCGTCCGACGCGGTCGGCGTCTTGGCGCGACTTCGTGAACTGGTCGGCGACGGCGAGGGGAACCGCGTTCTTTATCTCGACGCGCGGGCATTGCTTTATCCGGGCGGGCTCGACGCGTTCGAGGAGTTGGAGCGGGTCGCGCCGTCGGACGTTTGCGCGCTCTTCGCGGCGGACGTCGGGAGCGAGTCGAGCCGCTGGAATCCGAACGACGTCAACGCGTCGCAAGGCTTTTTCCGAACCGGGCCGAACGCGGCCGCGTTTCTCGACGCTTGGCTCGCCGAGACGAAGCGAACGGGGCCGAGTCGATTGCGCGCGCAGTTCGCGCTTCGCCGGATTCGCGACCGGTTCCGCTCCGACGTCGCGGTCGAACGAGATTATTGGCGCGTCGCGGCGCGGTTCGGGTTCGTTATTTGGAACTTTTACGTCGCGCCGGACGCCGAAGTCGAGCGCGATTTGGGGCGGCTCGGACTCGTCGACGAACGGTTCGCCGTCGGGGCCGAGTCTCAAACGGAAGAGGAGGAAAAGGAAGATGACGGAAGTCGTTGCGTTGGACGCAATTTTGATGTTGGCGGAGTTGACGGAACGCCTCTTGACGGAGCCGCGAACGAAGGCGCTTCAAGCGGAAGTTCGGACGACGTTGAAGACGCTCGAAGCGTTGAATCTCTTGCCGAAAGCGGAGGAAACGCCGGAACTTCCGGAGACGGAAGCGGCGGTTTAGACGCCGAAGACGCGGAAGAGCCGGAAGCGGAACCGGAGCCGCCGAAACGTCGAACCCGACGCAAGAAAGCGGCGGAGGTTTCCGAATGAAGCCGCGCGACTTGACGCCGTTCGTTATTAACCTGCGACGCGACGTCGAACGCCGCGCCGCGTTTTTCGAGCGGTTTGCCGCGGCGGGCGCGCCGTTTCGCGAGCCGATTCTTTTCGACGGCGTCGACGGGCGGGAACTCGGCGCGGCGCCGACTTGGATTTCGCGCGGACGGGTCGGGGCGTTCGGTTGCTTCTTGTCGCACTTAACCCTTTGGACTCGGGCCTTCGCCGCCGGGTTCGCGGAGTCGCGGACGCCGATTTTGGTCTTCGAAGACGACGCGACGTTCGCGCCCGATTTCGCCGAACGGTTGACGGCGGCGCTCGCGGAAGTTCCGGACGACTTCGATTTGCTTTACCTCGGCGGCCAACACTTGACGCGGAACCGCCCGGCGCCGACCGTTTTTTCGCCGAACCTTTACCGCGCGTCGAACGTCAACCGGCTTCACGCTTACGTCGTCGCTCCCGGCGCGCTCGCGAAGTTGATCGCGCTCTTTTGGCGCGGCGACTTCTCTTGGGGTTCGCGCGACGCCGGAACGCCGAGCGGCTTTCCGGAGGCTTGCGTCGATCACGAGATCGGTCGGGCCGTCGAACGCGGCGAGTTGACCGCGTTCGCGTTGCGCAATCCGGACGCGACCGGGAACGATTGGATTTGCGGTCAAGCGGCGGGCGTTTCGTCGTCGACCGGAAAACGAGTCGACGAAAAGACTTGGGAGTTGCCGCAAGATTTAAAAGGAGCCGGTTAAAATGGGACGTTTGACGACCAACGCGCTTTTAACGGCGGTCGCGGCGGCGTTGACCGCGCGAACCGGGAACGCTTGGGGCGTTCGCTATTTTTCGGCGAACGACGCGGCGGAGGTCGGCGGCGCGGCGCGATTTAGCGTCGAACCGGGCCGAACGTCGGCGTTGCGGCGAAACGTCGCGTCGCCCGGAATCGAACAGCGGGTTCGGCTTGTCGTCGAGGAAACGCCCGTCTTCGCGGCGCTTGCGGCGACGATCGCGCGGCGTCGAGACGATCTCGAAAATTTGGCGCGCGACCTCGCAAAAGAGCCGGGGTTCGTCGACGGCGCGTTTTTGACCGGTTGGGAAACGTTCGCCGACGCGCCGAGCGGGTACGTCGTCGACGCGGCGCAAGACGACGTCGCGACCTTCGCGGGCGGGCTCGAACTCGTTTTCGCGATCGAATGACGGAGGCGCGACTTGGCGAAGGGCAAAGGCGTTAAGTTCGACCCGGCGAACGTCGCCGCGCTTCTCGACGCCGACGGAATCGCGGAGTTCGGGCGCGACGTCGCGACGAGCGTCGCCCGCGAGACGGCGCAAGGAACGGCCCGCGACGCGAAAAAGTCGATTAAGTCGGGCGGGAAAAATCGCCGGTCGAAGAGCTGGAAGACGTCGAAACCGGGAGAGCCGCCGCGCTCGCACCGGGGAACGCTCAAAGGCGCGATTCGATACGCTCGCGACGGCGATCGGTTCGTCGTCGGCCCGGAGGCGGTCGGCGGACGAAGCGCGTCGACGCTTCGAACGCTCGAAAAGGGCGGGCGCGGGCGATTCGTCGAAACGGTTTATCGCGGCGCGTATTTCGATCGCGCGAAGCGGAAAGCGCCGACGCCGAAACGACCGTCACGACCTTGCGCGAAACACGGGACGTATCGCGTCGACCGCCCGAAAACGGCGCGACCTTACGACCTTTACGGCCCGAACGGCCAATACAAGCGGGTAACGACGTATCGATATTTTTACTCGCGGGAAGAATGGGAGGCGGCTCGCAATTCGCCGCGCTTTCAAAGTTGGGCGAGCGGGCAAGCGACCGTTTCGACGTTGCGACCGCAAGTCGCGCCGCGTCCGTTTATGGCGCCCGCGCTGGCCGCGAACGCGACGTCGGAGAAGATTCGCAAGCGGATTCAACGCGCCGCAAAGTATTACGTCGGCAGGGGAAACCGGCGATAATTTCAATAACGAAAGAAGAAAAGGGGGGAAACGAAAATGGGATTGAAACGAGCGTTCGAGGCGAGCGTCGCGGTCGGCGGGAAAGCGATCAAAACGCGCGGCGACATTACTTACGAAGAAACGCGAACGGAAATCGAAGTGAAAAACGCCGCGTCGGAAGACGTTCGCTTTATCGCCGGGATGAAGGCGACGAACTTTCAGATGACGGTGCAAGCGGGAACCGACCCGGAAGACGAAAGCTCGGTCGACGGGTACGCGGTTTTGCTCGCGCATCACGAAGCCGGAACGGCGTTTTCGCTGACTTTTACGTCGCCGGGCGGTCTGCAACGAACGAAAGACTTCATTATTACCGGGTGGAGCGACGCGAACCCGATCGACGGCTTGAACGAAGCGACCGTTACGTTCAAGCGTTCGGCGGTCGGCGCGGAAGAGTCGAGCGACTGATCGGCGGCCGCTAGGTTGGGCTAAAATCGAGTTCGCGCGGCCGCGGTTTCCGACGTCGCGCGAACTTGGCCGCCGCGTCTAATTGGAGAAGCGAAAAGGGAAAAGAGAATGAGAAAATTTAAGGATATTAACGGCGTCGAGTGGACGCTCGACGTGAACCTTGCGACGGCGCGGACGTTTCGCGAACGAATGAAAGAGGTCGAAACGTTGAAGAACGTCGACTTTCTCGACTGCGCGGCGGTCGCGCTTTCGTTGGCGGACGTCTTTTTTGCGGCGGACTTCCTTTACTTGCTTTGCGGCGACGAGGCGCGAAGTCGCGGCGTCGACGCGTCGGCGTTCGGGGCGGCGTTGAAGGGGCGCGTTCTCTTCGACGCGACGGCGGCGGCGACGGCGGAGTATTTGGATTTTTTCCCCGACGCGACGACGGTCGAGAAGGCGCGGGCGCTCGTCGAGAAAGCGGAGAAGACGCGTTCGCTCTACTGCGCCGCGATTTGCGACGAGGCGGCGAACCGCTTCGAGCGGGAAGTCGAGAGCGCGGCGAAAAAGTTTGGCGTTCGGTTTTCGAACGTTGCGGAATCCTCGGCGTCGGCTTCCGAAGCGTCGCCGACTTGACGCTCGCCGACCTCGACGCGATGTTCGAAGCGCGCCGCGTCGAAGAGTGGGAGCGAACGGCGTTCTTGGCGACTTACGCCGCGAACGCGAACCCGTATCGCAAACGCTGGCTCGACGTGAAAAACCCGTTCCGAGCCGGAGCGTCGGACGCCGCCGTCGAACGCGTCGACCTCGCCGACGTTCCGTTTGATTAAAGACAAGCGACGAGCGCGCCTAAAACGAAACCTATCGGCGTGAACAAAACGGCGCCGACCCACGAGGTTTGAATAAGGAGTTTTTGCGTTTCTTTCGCGCGTTGCGGATTGAAAGTTTTGATATAGTCGACGTCGTAACGCTGCGCGCTAACGATATAGGCGAACGTTCCAAAAAGCGCGTCGGCGACGAACGTTCCGGCGATCCAGCGGAACGGTTGGCAAATACCAAACGCGCAGCATAACGCGACGAGCGCCGACGTATAAACGATGGTCGGCCCAAGCCAACGTTCGTAATTAGGGCGGTTGCGCCAATAAAAAGAAACGGCGATTACGGCGCAAAAAAGAAGGAAAAAGCCGTCGCCCCAATGAAAGGGCGGTAGCTCGGAAACCGGTTCGAGGGCGAAAAGCGGGACGACAAACATCGGCGAAACTCCTTGGCAAGCAAGCGCGGAACGGACGTTATTATTATATTCGAGAATAATGCAAAAGGCAAGAGGCGCGTTAAATGAGCGTTGGAGCGATTACGGCGGGGGAAGCGTATGTTTCCGTAACCTGCGATAATTCCGGACTGGTCGCCGGGCTTCGCGAAGCGTCGGCGACGATTACGTCGACGGCGCGGAAAATCGCGTCGATGGAAGACGATTTGACCGTAAACGTCGGCGTCGAGGGCGTCGACTGGTTGGAGAAAAGTTTGCGGCGCGTCGAAAGCGCCGTTAAAGACGTCGCCAAAGAAGTCAAGGAATCGTCGGCAAGCGCGACGCTTTTCGCCGCCGGTTTTTTTGGCGGGCTTAAAAGCCTTGTAGCGTCGACGACGAAAGCGCTCGGCGAATTCGGTTCAGCTTTCGCCAAGATGGAGCTTCGAACCGGCGTTTCGGCGACGACGCTTTCCGAATACGCGTACGCCGCGGAGCTTGCGGGCGCGGAGATTTCGAACGTCGAAGGCGCGATTAAAGGGATGCAGTCGTATCTGACCGACGCGGCGAGCGGCGGCGCGGACGCGGCGGAGAAGTTCGCGCGACTTGGGCTGTCGGTCGAGTCGTTGGCGCGATTGTCGCCGGAAGCGCAATTCGAAGCGATTTCGTTGGCGATCGCCGGAGTCGTCGACCCGACGGAACGGGCGGCGCTTGCAATGGCCGTCTTCGGCGACGACGGGCAAGCGCTCTTGCCGATGTTTGCCGAGGGGGTCGTCGGCTTGCAAGCGATGCGGGAAGAGGCGCGAGCGTTCGGCGTTTCGGCGTCGGACGAGGCGACGGCGGGCGCGGAAGAGTTTACGGCGGCGACGACGCGCCTTCGAACGGCGGTTCGCGGCGCGGGATTGGCGTTTGCCGAAGTTTGGACTCCGGCGATTACCGGCTTCGCAAACTGGTTGGCGGATATGGTCGCTTGGGTTTCGAACGCGTCGCGGCAATTCCCGGCGTTGACGGGCGTCGCAACGGGAGCCGCGGCCGCGTTAGGGGCGTTGGGGGCGGGAGTTACGGCGTGCAACGTGGTCGCTCCGACCTTTTGTTCGTCTCTTGCCGCGATGCGAACGGCGGCGGTCGCGTCGTGCAAGGGGATTGCGACGGCGTTGACGTTCCTTTCGGCGCATCCGGTCGTCGCGGTTGTCGCGGCGATCGGCGCGGCGACGGCGGCGGTCGGCCTTTATCTCGCGACGCGGGACGACGGACTTGGGAAGAAGTGGAGCGACGAAGCGGCGCAAGCGCTCGAAGCCGGGAACGCGATGCGCGAGCAGGACGAAGGGCGGCTCGCGCGGCTTCAAGAGCTGGCCGAGAAACAGGAGCTGACGAAAACCGAAATCGCCGAAGCGGTTAGCCTCGCCGCCGAGCTAAAGTCGCGGTACGGCGACGTCGGAATCGAGGTCGACGCGCTGACCGGGAAAATCAAAATCGCGTCCGGAGCGCAAGCGGAGCTAAACAAGCGAATGCTCGAAGCGAAGCGCAAGGAGACGCAAGCCGCGCTCGACGAAGCAAAAGCGAACGGCGCCGACGGCGTAATCGAACGCAAAATCGCCGAGGAAGAAGTCGGTTGGGACGAGGCGTTGATCGGGAAAAAACGCGGGCAAAGTTGGAGCGACTGGGCGTTTAAAGACTGGTCGCGGTACGACTCGACGGCGGACGCGAAGGTCGCTATCGCAAGCGGCGACGAGAATTTCCAAAAGCAAGTCGCGGCGGCGGAAGCGAAGAACGCGGCGGAAATCGAGCGGCTCGAAGCGGAACTCGCCGGGCTCGACGCCGTCTTGGACGCGCCGGTCGACGCGGCGTCGGCTCCGGGAACGTCGGGCGGTTCGAGCGGCGAAGCGTCCGGCGTCGCGGCGGTCGACGGGAAGATCGCGGAGTTTCTCGAAGCGTCGGCGGAACGCGTCGAGGACGCCGACTTGTCGCCGTTCGACCGCAAGCGCGACGAGATTCGCAACCGAGGCGAAGCGTTGAAAGACGAGATGCGCAAGGCGCTCGACCCGGACGGCGTCGTCGACTGGTCGAACGGCGATTCGATTTGGAACTTTTTGAGTTCGCGGCCGGACGGCGCGGCGCAACTCCAAGCGTTCAACGACCGAACGGCGCAAATCGACGCGGCGACGAACGCGGAGCTTGCCGGAGTCGACGAGGAAGAGCGCAAAAAGGCGAACGAAGACGCGGCCAAAGCGGCGCAAGAGGCGGCGAAGAAAGAGGAAGCGGCGCTTCAAAAGGTAGCCGACTTCGAAGCGCGTCGCGCCGAGGAAGGAAAAACGAACGTCGAAAAGCGAATCGACGCGATTCGCAAGGAGACGGCGGAGTACAAGACGCAACTTCAAACGCTTCTCGACTTGGAGAAAGCGAAACCGGACGGCGAACGCGACGCGGCGAAAGTCGCCGAGTTGGAAGAGAAGATCGCCGGAGCGGACGCCGCCGGGAAGGAGCGCGAAGGCGCGGTTCTCGCCGAAGCGCAAGAGGCGTATTTTGAGAAATTCGCGTCGCCGTTCGAGAAGTTTGCGAAGGCGCAAGAGGAGTTTCGGGCCGCGTCGCGGGAGTTGCGGGAGGCGCAAGAGTCGGGGGACGAGCGGCGTTTCGCGGCGGCGCTCGAAAAGCAAGGCGCGGCGCGGTCGAAGTTTGAGTCGGCGGAAAGCGCGATTTCGCAAGCGGTTGGAACGGCGCAAGCCGGGGCGACGAAGCCGATCGTCGGGACGTTCTCGGCGTACCAAGCGGCGGCGGACGTTTACGGCGCCGCGAACGATTTGGAGAAAAAGGCGCTCGACGAAGCGAAAGAGCAAACGCGTCTTTTGCGAGAAATCAAACAAAAAGGCGGCGCGGTCGCAACGTTTGCTTAATCGCGTCGCGAGATCGGGAAAAGAACCGAATTTGGACGAACCCGCCGCGACCAACGGGAGCGAGGAAACCGAGTTCGCGCGGTAGCGCGGGCCCGGAGCGCCCGGCGGCGCCGCGACGTTCGCTTGATAACGGAAGGGGAAAGCGTTGAGCGTTAAATATCGAATCGAGCGCAAAAACGACGTCCGGACGCGCGGGCCCGGAACCGCGCCGCCGACCGAGACGGAGCGGAGTTTCACCGTCGAAGCGTTGGGCGGAGCGGGGAACGACGTCGACGCGGAGGCGGAATTTCGCGCTTGGTTGGCGGCGAACGCTCTGGTTGACGCGCATGGGAACCCGGTCGCGGACGACGGCGGCGTCGAGTTGGAGGAGAACGAGGACTCGCTTCGTCGGCTTTGGACGGCGCGGGTCAAGTACGCGAAACCGAACGACGCGGAGAAAGAAGGCGGCGACGACGAAATGTCGCTTCCGTTCGGAACGTCGCTCGCGTCCTTTTCGACGTCGGGCGGGTCGGCAACGACGAAGCGTTCGCTCGCGACGGTCGCGTATCCGGTCGGCGGAAGCGTCGTCGACTTCGGCGGCGGAATCGGTTGGAACGGCGAAGAGTTCGAGGGTTGCGAAACGGTCGCGCCGAACTTTGCGTTCGAGCTTCGCGGCGTCGCGCCGGGGAATTTCGAGGCGTATTTCGGGAGCTTCGCCGAAGTTATGTCGAACCTGACCGGAACGGTGAACGGGACGCGCTTTCTCGATTTTTTGCCCGGGACGGTCTTGTTTCACGGAGTAACGCAAGGGAGCGTCGCGGAGCAGGCGGACGGCTCGCGAGTTTGGACGCTGAACTATTCGTTTTCGGCGTCGCCGCACGTCTACTTAAACGTCGGCGGCGTCCAAGTTTTTAAGCCGGGTTGGGGGTATTTTTGGACGCTGACGGAAAAATCGCTCGACCCGGAGACCGGCGCCGTCGTTCCGTTCGTTCGCGCCGCTTACGTCGAACAAGTGTATCGTTACGCCGATTTTAGTTTGCTCGATAAATTCGTTCGGTAAAAGGGGATAAGAGGCAAACCGCGACCGCGCGGACTTGGCTTCTTCGCTCAAAAGGTTTAAGAAAGTTAAGAGAAAGGAAAATGCAAGCAAAGGAGCCGCTTCAACGCGTCGTCGCCGGTCAACCGATTTCCGCCGCCGACTGGAATCGAATCGTCGACCGAATCAACGCCGGAGCGACCGCGACCGTTCGGCCCAACTTTGCGACGCGGGGCGCGCGACGCGAGTTGCGAGTTCGCAACGACTCGGCGACGCGGTTGGAATTTTTAAGCGTCGTCGCAGTTCGCGGGTTTGCGTCGCGATTTGTCGACTTGAACGCGGCGTTGAACGACGCGACGGTTCTGGCGGTTGGGCTTCCGACCGGAGCCGACGGCGAATTTTTGGCGACGCTTCGCGAACCGCTTGCGCCGAACGACGTCGGAGCGGCGACGCCTGCGAGCGGCGCGCTTTTCCTCGCCGAAGTCGTCGACGCGGCGTCGTCCGGTTTCGCGACGCCCGCGACCGACGCCGCGAACGCCGGAAAGCTCGTCGCGTCGGGAAGCGGCCCGTTCCGAATCGTCGCGCGCTCCGACTCCGGCGTCTGCCTTCTAACGCCGGTCGTTGAAGCGCCGGTCGACCCGTTCGTAATCGATTACGTGGAGCGACAGCCGTCGTATCCGACCGGCTCGTATATCTCGAACCGAACTTGGCGCGACGAACACACGCCGAACGGTTTGAAATGTTACCTTTGTTATTGCGACCTTTACGACGACCGAGAAGCGACGCTCGACGCTCTATTCGCGAAAAAACTTCGTTGGGACGTAACGGCGCGCGACTGGGCCGGAACGCATGTAAGCGGCGGGCCCGGCGAGTTTTATTATCCGGGAAGTTCGACCGTTTTGACGCCGGTCTGTTGCGGAATTCGAGCGACGATTTTAACCGGTTCCGAATACGTCGCCGCCGACGTCCGAACTTGGTCGTATCGCAACGGCTGGACGGATAAACCGCCGCTAACGGGTCGGGCGTTTTTTCCGTTCCCGATAACGTTGGAGTTCGCGCTTTCTTGGAACGACGCCGAAGACGAGCGCGCGTTTTTCAACCCGTATCGAGCCGCTTTCGATAGCGACTCGGACGCCGAAACAGTTCGTTTTGTCCTCGATCATCCGCGTCGACATTTTGAAGCGCTCGACGACGTTCCGGACGTTTTTTTCCTGCCGGGACTGCGCGGCGCGACGATTCAGCTCCTTTGCCCGGTTTGCTACGTCCCGAGGCAAGCGGAGTATATCTTCGATTTTGAAACGGTTTACGAAACGGACGACGCGTTTCGGTTCGCCTTGGAGACGCGCCCGTTTAAGAATGCGAAAGGCGACCGCTACGCGAAGAAGTATTGGGAAGCCGACGGGACGCCGCCGAACGCTTTGACTTCGGCGGTCGCGCTCGGCTACAAGTCGGCGCGGTTTACGACGAAATTTTCGACCGCGAAAGGGACGCCGGAAACGCCGAGCGGTTTCGCGGCGACCGTCGACGGCGCGACGGCGACGTTTACGTGGGGAACGCGACAATACGCGACGAACTATCCGTTGCGAATTGAGAACTTAGCGGGAAAAATCGTCGCGAGTTGGGCGCCGGTCGCGTCGCCCGCGACTTGGACGGCGAAAGAGAGCGGCGATTACGTCGCGTATTTGGCCGCCGCGAACGCGGTCGACGCGCGTTCCGACGAAACGAGCGTCGCGTTTTCGGTCGAGGTTCCGGCGACATAATGACGCGAAAAGCGATTCGTTGTTAAACGGCGAGTAATAAGGGAAAAGAAAGGGGAAACGAGAAAATGACGGAGGGGAATTGGGATGTTTCGGGCGTCGACGCGGAGTTTGTCGACGTGCCGCTTGGGGGCGTTTGGACGGCGCCGGACGGGGCGCGGTATCGTTGCGTCGGCGGCGGGTGCGGTCGCTGCGCGTTTTTGCGACCGCCGGTTCGCGTCGATAAAACCGGCGTTGAAACGACTTGCGCGAACCAAGTCGACGCGGATTTGAACGGGGGACCGCGCTTGGCGTGTTTTCCGTTCGAGCGTCGCGACGGCGTCGGCGTTCGGTTCGAACGCGTCGAAGAGCTGGAACCGACGGGAAACGCCGCGCCGAAGTCGAGCGGGAACGGGCGGTTGCGACGCTTCCGCGGTTGGTTTGTCGAACGTTGGAACGAGGAGCCGGGGAGCGTTGTTTTGGCGGTCGCCGCGCTTGTTTGGCTGACGCTGACCGTCGCCAAGGTTTGTGGATGATTCGCAAGTCGAGCGTCGACGGTTGTTTGCGCTTGGCCGTTTTTGGACGGCGATTTTTGATCGCGAGTCGCGGCCGGATTTCGCGCCGTTTCGCGGCGTTGCAAGTCGAGCGTCGACGGTTGTTTGCGCTTGGTCGTTTTCGACGGCGATTTTGCGCGGGTTCAGAGGGAGCGGTTGGGGAAAAAAGAGCAAAGAAAAAGGGGGGAGAAAATGGAGAGGAAAATTCGGAAGCGTTACAAACGGGCGCGGGCGAGTTGGAAACGCGCGGCGGCGGAGTCGGCGAAAGCGGAAACGTCGAAACGGCGGGCGGTTGCGTTGGTCGCGTTGGTTTTGGCGGCTCTTGCGACGTCGGGGAGTGTCGCCGGGGTCGCGTCGGGAGCGGAACCGCCGTTGCGGCCTGTTGTAACGATGGAGGACGCGCACCGTTGCGCTTTCCGCGTCGTCGCGTCGTCGAACGGGGCGACCGCGACGCAGGTTGGAAGCGGAACGACGATCGCTCGGCTGAAAAACGAATGGCTCGGCGCGACAAACGCCCACGTCGTCGACGGTTGCGGCGTTTTCGCGATGCAGTATTTCGGCGACGGGCGGCCCGTTTGCGTCGACGCGAAGCTCGTCGGGAAATATTACGACTCGGCGCGCGGACTCGATTTCGCGCTCCTTGCCGCCTCGCGTTCGGCGCTCGACGCGTATAATCCGCCGGTCGCTCCGCTCGCGCCGCCGGAACGGGCCCGGCTTGACGCCGCGTCGCCGATTTTGTCGGTCGGCTGTCCGGAAGCCCGCGAACCGCAGGCTTGGAAGGGGCGCGTAACCGGTCGATTTGGGGAAGTTCGGCAATTCAAACCGGCGCCGCTTCAAGGTCAAAGCGGTTCCGGGATTCTGCAGTTTTCGCCCGAAACCGGCGTTTTCGAGACGCGGGCGCTCGTTACGTACCGAACAGACCCGAGCTCGTTGAAGGACGCCGATTTCGACTCGGCG
>JAFSFF010000350.1 GCA_017435375.1 Thermoguttaceae bacterium | reverse complement strand
TCGACGTCGCGTCGCTTTCGTCGTTCGATTCGTTCGCAACCTCTTCGTTCGACTCGGATTCCGCCGCGTCGGTTTCGCCGCCGACTTCGAGCGACGTTTCGTCGAGCGGTTCCGCTTCGGCGTCCGGAAGCGGGTCGGGCGAAACCTTAACGGTCGACGCGGCGACGTCGAGGCGGAGCGTTTCCCCGTCGGCGAGTTTTTTGGCGGGAAGACGCGTTAAAAAAGAACTTGCGTTCGTCGCTCCAACGATTTCGAGCGTCGCGGCGAGTGCGTTGCGCCCGGTTTCGATCTGCGCTTCGGTCGGAACCCCCTCGACGAGGGCGGCGTATAAAACGGCGGTCGCGCCGCTCGGCACCTTCGCGACGGCGACTTTTTTCGTTTCGACAAGCGTTTCCACGGGCCTTTTCCTTTCGTTTTTATCAAAACAAGCGATTTTCATCAACTTAGAGCGCGCTTTTTATCCAAAAGGGCGTTTTTCGCAAAAGCGGCCCGCGTTTACATATCTTCCGGTTCGCGACGGACAAAGAAGCCGGTCGAGGAAAACGGGCCGCGTCGTTCGGGCGCCGTCCGGAGCCAACACGCGAGACACTTCGTCGACGCGAGCGCCGCTCCGCACGTCGGACAGCGACGCGCCTTCTTGACTTCGGCGCGAACCTGCGACGCATACGGACGCGAAACGCCGAAACGTCGAGCGACCGAGCCCGGCGATTCTCCGGCGGCCAACGCGGCGGCGACGGCGGCTTTTGTCTTCGAGTCGATTTTCTTCGGCATTCGGGCCCCTTTCCGAGTCGGCGGCGATTATACCATTTTTATTTTTACATCCGGGGGTCGGACGGCGATTTTTTCGCGTTTTTTCGAAAATTTGGCGCGTTTCGACAAGAATTTTGCCGCCAAAAGATTTTCGGACGTTTAAAACTTTTCGTACTCGCGCAAAAACGCCGTTTAGACGCGTTGAAAACGCTTTTTCGACTTAGGAGCCGACGCCGCCGTCGAACGCGTTAGAAGGCCGCGGACAAGTTTTTCGCGTTTTATTTGAAATAAGGCTTGACGTTTAACAATAAGGAGGCTATAATAAAAGCGCGAGACGCGGGATTGTCTCGCGTCCGTTTTACTTGGAGTCCTTTTTTGGAAAGGAACAATAAAATGGAAAAGGTTACGTATTTCGTCAACTACCAAACCGAATCGTTCTCGACGGAACTCCGCGACGAAGCCAAACACGCTTTCGACGAAGGCGCTCAAGTGGTCGAGGTTCGCGAAGTCGTCTTGGTCGTCGGTCGAAGTAAGATCGAAATCACCGTTACGACGCAGTGGTAACGGTTAACCCTCGCGCGGCTCGTCGAGCCGGGCCGTCCCGTCCTTCGCGGCGGGCGGTCTCTCGACGGGCCTTTTGATTCCGGTTTTGAGCGCGACAAAGAAAGCGAAAAAGGCGGAGAAAATCGAATGAGCATTAAAGAACTGAAAGAAAAGTACGGCGTTCGCGGAAGCGTCGGCGCGGTGAACGCGGCGATCCGCGCCGAGATTCCCGGCGGCGCGAACGTCTTAGACGCGTTGACGGCGCTTCATCCGGCGCTCCGGCGTTCCAACGGACGGACGCGCCGCGACTTAGAAGCGACGTTCGAGCGTTTGCAGTCGGCCCGCGCGGCGATGGTCGACGACGTCGCGCGGCGGTACGGGTTCAAGTCGCGTTTGCAAGCGGAAGGAGGCGCCGACGATGCAAGTCAAGCCGAACGCGGCGCTTGAAGCGGCGCGAAATTACGTCGAAGCGAAGCGCGACGCGTTCCGTTCCGCTCTTGCCGAAGGCGCGACCTTAACCGACGCGACGGCAAAGGCCGAAGAGGCGGGCGAAAACGCGCTTCCGAAACGTCGCGGCGGAGCGCGAGCGGGCGCCGGTCGCAAGCCGACGGGTCGCGTCGCCGACGCCGCGCTCTCGTTTCGGGTAACGTCGGAGTTTAAAGCGGAATTCGACCGCAAGGCGCGCGCCGCCGGTTTGAGCGGGGTCGAGTTTTTGCGTCGGCTCGTCGACGCGGCGCCGAGCGACGGCGCTCGTTAATCGGCGGTTCGTCGCGCCGCTTCGCTTGTTTCTTCGTCGACAAATTCCCAGTCGTCGCGGCGAAGCTCGCTTCGGCGTAACGGAAACGGTCGAATGTAAAGGTGCGGGCGCCCGTCGCGATTATCGTATTCGGAAACGATTTCCAACTCGTCCAATTGGTAAGCGCCGAGCCGCAAATACTCGCGATCGGCGCCGCCGTCGTCGAGCGGTTTATTCCGCAACCGAGCGCGGCGCCCGGCGAGCAAACCGGGCAAGACGTCCGCGAACTTCATCGGGCCGCCTCCGTTTCCGCGCTCGACTCCGGCTCTTCCGCGTCGCCCGCCTCTTCTTCGCCGTCGTCCGCTCCAAGCGACGTCAAGACGACCGTCTCCGGAAACTCGACGCTCGCGATCGCGTCCATCACGGCGCCGCGATACATCTTCACCGCGAACTCGGCGGCGCCGCGCTCGTCGTCCGAATCGCCGTCGAAGCGCATTTTCACCTTCGCGAGAATTTCGAGCGCCCGCAACTTCATCGCCTCGAAGCCGCGCCGCGACGAGTTGGCCGCGAGGGTCGCGAACGCCTTGCCGAGGTTCTTTTCGACGCTCTCGCTTTCGTTAAATTCCAGTTTCATCGTTTCCATCGTCCTTTTCCTTTCGTTGTTAAGTCGAGTTATTTCAACCGATGCGAACGCCGAGCCGCGCCGCGATTCGCTCGACCGCGTCGACCGTTCGCCGCCGTTCGTCGTCCGTCAAGACGGGATTCGTCCGCGCGATCGCGAGCAAGTCCCGGAGCGCGACGAGCGTTTCCGCCGCTTCGCTTCGACTCGTTCGCGCCGTTCGTTCGAGCGTCGCCGTCATCGCCGCGTCTCCAAGTTCGCCGGGTCTTCGGCGAACCAAAGTTGACCGTCGGCGTCGACGTAAAACGCGCGGACGTTCCGCGTTTCGCCGTTCTCGTCGACAAAGTAAACGTCGCCGAAATCGACGCTGTTTTTCAGTTCCTCATAAGTCGCCCGATTCATCGCCGTTTCTCCTTTCCCTTTCCCCTTTCGTCGCAACGTTTGCGCTTCCGCTTCCGCCGCTCAAAGCGACGCGACCGCGACGCCGACCGCCAAAAGCGACGAAACCGCGAACCAAAACGCCGCGCGACGATAAATCGCGACGTCGTTTAGCGCCGCGTCGAGCGCCGTTTTAAGACGTTCGGCGATAAGTTGCGCGTCGGCGACTTCCCGCCGAAGTTCGTCGTTCGGTTGCGACAACAAGTCGACCGTCGTTTTCGCTTCGTCGAGCGAGCGCTCCAACTTGACGTTTCGTCCCAAAAGTTGGTCGACGCAAGTTTTGACGGCGTCAAATTTTTCGCGCGCTTCGACGATTTCTTCTTTCGCATAGTTAACGCTGTCGTTGAGTTCGTTAAGTTCGGAACGAAGACCGTCAAGTTTTTTGCAAACGTCGAGTCCCAATTTCTCCGTCGTTTCCTCTTGTTCCATCGCTTTTACTTCTTTCGTTTAAGCGTTTACGCGGTCGCGAGTTCGCGTTTGGCGAGTTCCCGCAAGGCGTTCCGGATTTCCAGCGCGACGCCGCGCGACTCGCAGGCGTCGGCGATTCCGCGTCGGCGAGCG
>JAFSFF010000349.1 GCA_017435375.1 Thermoguttaceae bacterium | reverse complement strand
GGCGCGCAACCTTTACTTGACGATTGTTTTGAAGGAGAAAAATCGCCCGCTCGTCGTCGTTTTGAACATGATCGACGTCGCTCGGCGACACGGCGTCGACGTCGACGCGGCGGCGCTGAGCAAGGAACTCGGCGTTCCGGTTCTGCAAACGGTCGGGAACCGCGGAGTCGGCGTTCAAGAGATTTTGGCGGAAGCCGTTCGCGTCGCGGAGTCGCCGAGCGCTTCGGTCGAAACGTCCTCCGCTCCCGCCTGCCCGTCCGACGCGGCGAAGAGTTGCGAACATTGCGGCGGCGAGTGCGAACTGGCGCAAACGGCGGCGGACGTCGCGCGGTACAAGGAAATCGGTCGCGTCTGCGCTCGTTGCGTCAAGACCGACGCCGACGCTCCGGAAAGCGGCTCCGATAAAATCGACGCGATTCTGACGCACCGCTTCCTCGGGATTCCGCTCTTCTTGGCCGCGATGTATCTCGTTTTCCAACTGACCTTTACGCTCGGCTCTTATCCAATGGATTGGATCGACGCCGGGTTTGGCGCGCTCTCCGATTGGGTCGACGGCGCGATGAGCGAAGGCGTCGCGAAGTCGCTGATTATCGACGGGATCATCGGCGGCGTCGGCGGCGTCTTGGTTTTCCTCCCGAACATTCTCATTTTGTTCCTTGCGATTTCGATTCTCGAAGACTCCGGCTATATGGCGCGGGCGGCGCTCCTTTGCGACCGTTGGATGCGGCGCGTCGGATTGCACGGGCGCAGCGTCGTTCCGGCGCTCGTCGGGTTCGGCTGCACCGTTCCGGGAATTATGGCGGCGAAAATGCTCAGCGACCGCAAAGAACGGCTCGCGACGATGTTCGTTTTGCCGCTTTTCAGTTGCGGGGCTCGTTTCCCGATTTACGCGCTGTTGATTCCGGCGTTCTTCCCGCTCGAATGGCAAGGGCTGATTCTTTGGGGTATTTACCTCGTCGGGATTCTGCTCGCCGCCGTCGTCGCGAAGGTTATGGACGTCGTCTTTAAAAACGACGAACCGGCGCCGTTCGTCATCGAGTTGCCGTCGTATCACTGTCCGACGCTCGGCGTCGTCGGCGTTCACACGTTGGAGCGCGGTTGGCAATACGTCAAAAAGGCCGGGACGATCATCTTCGCAATCTCGGTTCTCCTTTGGGCGCTGACGACGTTCCCGAGCCTCGACGCGGAGACGGTCGCGAAATTCGACGCCGAGCGCGCTCAGATCGAAGAAAACGCCGACAAAATTCGCGCCGACGCCGCCGCTCAACTCGCCGCGACCGCCGAATCGACCGAAATCGCGCGGCCGGAAGAAAACGCGCAACTCGCCGAAACCGCCGCCGAAGTCGCCGAGGAAGCCGACCCGGTCGCCGACGCGTTGGCCGCCGTCGACGCGGCGGAAGGTCAAGCGGCGCTCGAGCGGAGTTACGCCGGTCGAGTCGGGCGCGCGATCGAACCGATATTGCGTCCGATGGGTTTCGACTGGAAAATCGGAACGGCGTTGATCGGCGCGATCGCCGCGAAAGAAGTTTTCGTCGCGCAAATGGGCGTCGTTTACTCGGTCGGCGAGGCGGACGAAACGTCGGAACCGTTGGCGGCGACGCTCCGCGCGAACTATTCGCCGCTCGTCGGGTTCTGCATTATGCTCTTCTGCCTGATCGCGACGCCGTGTATGGCGACCTTCGCGGTGATGGCGAAAGAGGCCGGCTCTTGGAAGTGGGCGTTCGCGCAGTGGTTCGGTTTGACCGCGATCGCTTGGGTTCTGACGACGCTCGTTTACCAAATCGGCAAGATGTTCTAATTAAGCCGACTTTAACGCGCAAGTTTTCCCGTCGCGTCGTTTGTCGAGGAACGAGAAGTCGACGCGGCGATTGAAAAAAGTTAAGCGAGCCGGGTTTTAACGAGAAGCCCGACTCGCTTGTCGTTTTCTTGGCGCAAACGTTCAACGCGCGAGTCGAGCGCTTTACCCATCGCGCGTTTTAGTCGTCTAAACCGCTAACAATTACTCGCCGTCGCGTTTTAAAGAAAAAGCGCGTTCGCCGCAACGCTAGCGACGAACGCGCTTAAAGCTAAACGAACGAACGCGACGGCGATAAAGCTCGCGTCCGCGACGCTCCTTGTTCGTTTAAGAATCGGCGTTTTCCGCCGCTTTTTGTTCGTTGCGGAGGCGAATCAAGTCGGCCGTCGTCCGCATCGCGCAGAATTTCGGGCCGCACATCGTGCAATAATCTTCGTTTTCAATCGTTCCGTCCGCGTTCAACGTCGGATGAAGTCCGCGAGGGCAACGCGTCGCGCCGGTTTCGCTCGACTTTTCGCCGTTTTGCGCCGCGACGACCGTTTCGCCGTCGCCGGTTCGCGTCGCGTCTTCCGGATTCGACCGCGCTTCGTCGTAATATTGCCGGGCTCGTTCGGGGTCGAGCGCGAGTTCGAACTGCCGCTCCCAATCGAACGCGAAGCGCGCCCGCGCCATTTCGTCGTCGCGGTCGCGAGCGCCGGGGCGTTTCAGCGCAATATCGGCGGCGTGCGCGGCGATCTTGTACGCGACGCAACCGTTTCGAACGTCTTCGAGGTTCGGAAGTCCTAAGTGTTCTTTCGGCGTAACATAGCAAAGCATCGCCGCCCCGTGGAACGCCGCCGCGGTCGCCCCGATCGCGCTCGTGATGTGGTCGTAACCGGGCGCAATATCGCAAACGACCGGCCCGAGGACGTAAAACGGCGCCCCGTAACATTCCTCCGCCTGCCGCTTCATATTGTCGGCGATTTGATCGAACGGAACGTGTCCCGGCCCCTCGATCATCACCTGCGTTCCTTGGGCCCAAGCGCGCTTCGTGAGTTCGCGCATCGCCGACAACTCCGCGAACTGCGCCGCGTCGGAAGCGTCGTG
>JAFSFF010000348.1 GCA_017435375.1 Thermoguttaceae bacterium | reverse complement strand
TTACCGCCGCGTCCTCGACCGCAAAGACGTCGACGCCGTCCTCACCGCGACGCCGGAGCATTGGCGCGGGCTCGTTTGCATTAACGCATGTCTCGCCGGGAAGCACGTTTACGGCGAAAAACCGATCACGCTGACGATCTCCGAAGGCGCCCTGATGGAGAAGGCGGCGCGCAAAAACAACGTCGTTTTCCAAACCGGGAGCCAACAGCGGTCGCAACGTCAAAATTACGTCGGCTGCGAGTTCATCCGCAACGGCGGACTCGGCCAAATTAAGGAAGTGATCGCCGCAAACTACGAAAGTCCTTGGCTTTGCGACTTGCCGGCGCAACCGATTCCGGACGGGCTCGACTGGGAAACTTGGTGCGGCCCGACGCCGGTCGTCCCGTACAATATCGACCTCTTCACGCCCCGCGCGAAACCGGGTTGGCTCTCGTTCCGCCCCTACTCCGGCGGCGAAATGACCGGTTGGGGAACGCACGGCTTCGACCAAATCCAGTGCGCGCTCGGAACCGACCTCACTATGCCGACGGAAATTATCGTCGAAGAAGGCGCCGAAAAGCTGATTCCGCCGGTCTACTCGAAGGCCGAGGACGCCAAGCGCGGGAACGAAATTTGCTCGAAACCGCGACTCGCCTATAAATACGCAAACGGTATTATCGTTCGACTTGGAAACGCCAACCGCGGCGGCGGAATCTTTATCGGCGAGAAAGGCAAGATGGAGATTTTCCGCGGCAACCTCAAATCGAACCCGCCGGAAATCGCCCAAGAACTCCTCAAGAGCGAACGCCGCGACCAAGACCACGTCGACAACTGGCTCTCCTGCATTTTGACCGGCGAACGCCCGATTTCCGACATTGCGATCGGACGTCGCAGCGCCGCGATTTGCCACCTCCTCAACATCGCCCGCTACTTGGGTCGTTCCCTCAAATGGGACCCGGACAAGGAAGTCTTCATCGGCGACGACGAGGCCAACACCTACCTAAGTCGCGAACCGCGCAAAGGTTACGAACTCCCGACGGTTTGACGTTTTCCCGTCTTAACCGCCGTCGACGCGGCGTCGCAACTTTTTATCGTCGACGCCGCGTCAAGAGTCTCCAAGATAATAAACGGCGTCGTTTACGTCCTCGCCGTTCCCCAACGCAAAAACGGCGACGCTTCGAATTTTCCGTCCGAAGCGCCGCCGTTTCTTTTTTCGTTATGCCGCTTTGTTTCCCTCAACGTTTTTCAACGTTTTCAAAACGCGCTTTTCAAATTTATTCCGCGCTTCTCGACGCTTTCATCTCCCGCGATTTCAACGTTTTCCGACGTTTCCAACGCTTCCGGCTCGCGCTCCGTTTTGTCGCGATTCAAGCGAACGCAAAGCGCGAAAACGCCGAACGTCGCCGCTCCCGCTCCGAGCGCGATAAACGCCGGGCGAAGCAAACCCGGGTAAAAAAACAAGAGCCATAAGCCAAAGCCAAAGCCGGTCGGCCCGACCAACGCCCCCGAAGCCATCCCCAGCGCCGCCCAAGCGCCCAGCCCCGCAACCGCCGAAACAAGCGTCGCCGCGAAAATCGCTTTCGACAAACGACGCGCCGCGGCGTTAACTTTTTTATCGCGCAATTTCGCGACGAGCCAAGCGACGTAAAGGAGCGTAACGCCCGAAACGACGGCCCTTTCCGTCCAACCGTTCAAGACGACGAAACGCTTGCCGTCCTCAACCTCAAAAACCCACCTCGGGCCGAAAGTCGCCGTTGCAAAACACGCGATCAAAACGCAAACGAACGACGCGAGCGTCGCAAGAATCGGACGCGGCTTCAAGACGTCGACGCAAAACGCCGGAAAGAGCCAAAGGACGACGGACGCCGCCAGAACCGCCGCGCACGTCGCCGTCGCGTCCAAGTCGGGCGCCAACGCCGCGACGCCGACGCACGCCGCCGCAATGAAAACGACGACGCCCCAAAACGCGAAAATTCGCTTAAAGTACCCGCCGACGCCGAGTTCCGCCTTCTCTTTTATTCGCTTTTCTCCCATTTTTGCCTCCGTTTGGTCGCGGTAAAGAACGGCGCGCGTTAGCTTTCGGAAGCGCCGCCCTTTGGTTCCTTGCCCTAAGCAAGATTATAAACGACGCCGCGTCAAAAATCAAGAGAAAAACCAAGAATGCGACCAAAAGAAGCAAAATAATTTAAAAACGGCGACGCTTCAAGTTTTTCCTCAAACCGCCGCCGCTCTTTTCCCATTAAGCGAATTTATTTCCTTTAACGTTTTTCAAAATTTTCAAACAACGCTCTTTGATTATCTCATCATTTTTCATTATTTTCAAACGTCCGCGTTTTCAGCCTCCTCTTTCGATCCGCCCTTCGCTTCTTCGGCGATGGAAAGGAGGTAAGCGAAAGCGCCGTAAGCCGCCGCCGAACACCAATAAAGGCAGAGCGTCGGCAGCCCTAAAACCGCGCCGAAAACTCGCGACGCCGGGTTCATCTCCGGAACCGCGCCCGACGCGCAAACTCCCGTCAACGCCAACGCGCCCAACGCCGCCGGAACGCCGATCGCCGTAAAAATCGTCCAACGCAAACGACGCGTCGTCGCGTAAACGCTTTTACCGTTTAACTTAAAAACCAACCAAGCGACGTAAAGGAGAAAAACCGCGACCGCCGGCGCTTTGTTCTCCCACCCCGGTTTGCACGCGGCCTCGCTCCCGCAAAGAACCGCCGCCCCGCCGAACAGCGTCAAAACGAGAGCGGAAATCGCCGTCGCGAGAATCGGTCGCGGGTTCAACGCGTCGACGCAAAACGTCGGAAAAAGCCAAATCGCGCCGAGCGCCGTCCAGAAAAAGAACGCTCCGGCGACCGCGGCGATCTTTGGCGCTTCGAGAAGCCCGCCGCAAACGCCGCCGAGAAGCAGAAACGCGCTCATCCCAAAAATGAAAACGCCCCAAAACGCTAAAACGCGCAAAAAATAACCGCCGACGCCGATTTCTTTCTTCGTTTTTGCCGATTCTTCGTTCATTTTTCGCCTCCAGTTTCGCGATTGTCGACGTCGACGCCCGATTCGCCGCGCGACGTCTTGTATTACTTCATATAACATTATAGGCGACGCCAAGTCAAAAAACAAGTCGACAAGCGCAAAAAAGAAAAAAAATTTTTTCAAAAAAGACGCAAACGCCGATTTTCCGCGACGCGCGTTTCAGAAATCAAACGCGCCTTTCCCCGACAAGCGGAGCCCCGGCGGCGTTTCGACGTTCCCAACGTCTCCGCCCGACGCCGAAATCCGGACGGCGTTTCAACCTCGCCCCCGCCTTCGCCCCGTCAAGCGGATTCCGGGCGACGCGCTTCTAAAACCATTTCCGACCGCCCAATTTTTCCCGCGTTCCTCGCCGCCGCGCGCAGAACGTCGCCTTCCGGACTCCGTCGCTTAAACGCCGTTCCGGGTTCGCGTCGGTTTCGGCGTCGTTTAAAATTCGCCCTCGCCCGCCTTTTGAGCCGAGCCCGCGACGAATACGCGACGTCGGCGTCGTTCCTCGTCCGTCGTCCCCCGCCTTAGAAAAGCGTCAAGTTCAAAGCGTCAAGAAATAAAAAAAGCTCGAAAACTTACGTTTCCGAGCTTTTCAAGTGGAGAGTATGGGAGTCGAACCCACGACCTCAACATTGCGAACGTTGCGCTCTCCCAACTGAGCTAACTCCCCAATTTTCACATCGCCGAAGCGACCGTCAACCGGTTTCAACAACTCGCTTAACCTTGTCTCTTTAAAACTTAGTTTCGCTTGCGTCCCGTTGTCCCCAACTGACAAAAGAGATTTTAACCGATCTTCGCGAATTGTCAACGGGCAAAATGAGAAATTTTTCATTTTTTTATTTTTCCCACCTTTCGCCCCCCAAAAACGCGCGTCTTCTCCTATTACTTCACCTATTTTCGCCATTTTCACTCTTGTTTCCGCCGCCCAACCGTTTTTTCGACCTTTGCGCCGCCGTCCTCGTCGCCTCGCCCATTTCTTCGTTATTAGCAACAACGCGAAATCGTCCGCTTTTCGACGTCGCTCCCAACACGTCCGAATAATCTTTTCCCTCAGGTTTCGGCATAAAAATCGTCGACCAACCGAAAAAAATGAAGTTTCGGCGCCCGTCGACCGATATTTTACCGGAAGCGCCGCCGTCGACGCTTCGCCGCGCGAAATAAAAGCCCCCCCTTTTCTTTCGCCTAAAAGCGGTTAAAATGACGAAAGAATGTTTTGCCGTTCAACGCTCGAACGCGGCCGTTCCCGATTCTCGCTTCCGCGACCTCTTCCGAACGGCGCTTTAGGCAGTTTAGATAAAATTTCGGGATATTTATGGACGTCCTCAAACGCTTGGAAGGAATCGACAACCTCGTCGGTTCGACGCCGCTCTTAAAAATCGACCTTCTTTGGCAAGGAAAACCGCGTTCCGTCTTCGCCAAAGCGGAATACCTCAACTTGACCGGCTCGATCAAAGACCGAATGGCAGCGCACATCCTTCGCAAAGCCTTCCAAAACGGCGAGTTGCGCCCCGGCGCGACGATCGCCGAAGCGACGAGCGGCAACACCGGTATTTCGTTTTCCGCGTTCGGTCGGGTCGCCGGTTGCCGCGTCGTCATCTTTATGCCGGATTGGATGTCGGCCGAGCGAATCAACTTGATGCAGGCTTACGGCGCCGAAGTTCGTCTCGTTTCCCGCGAAGAAGGCGGCTTCAAAGGCTCGATCGCGTTGGCCGAAAAGCTGCGCGCCGACGATCCGGAAAACGTCTTTTTGCCGCGTCAATTCGACAACGAGGACAACTGCGAGGCGCATTTCCTTTCGACCGGGCCGGAAATTGTCGCGCAACTCGCTCAATTTAACCGCGAACCGGACGCTTTCGTCGCGGGCGTCGGCACCGGCGGGACGGTAATGGGTTGCGGTCGTTACATCAAGAGTCGTTTCCCGAACGCGACGATTCACCCGCTCGAACCGTCGAGTTCGCCGACCCTTTCGACCGGCTACAAGATCGGTTTTCACCGCATTCAAGGAATTTCGGACGAGTTCATCCCGGCGATTTTGAAGCTCGATCAGCTCGACTCGGTCGTTAAAGTCGACGACGGCGACGCGATTTTGGCGGCGCAAATGTTGTCGAAAAACCTCGGTCTCGGCGTCGGAATTTCGGCGGGCGGCAACCTCCTCGGCGCGCTCAAAATCCTCAATGAAATGCCGGAAGAAAAAGCGCAAAAAGCGACGGTCGTTACGGTATTCACCGACGACAACAAAAAATACCTCTCGACCGATTACGCAAAGGTCGAGGAAGCGAAACCCGGTTTCCTCTCGCCGGAAATCGAACTCCTCGGCGCAACCGCCGTTCGAGCGCGTTAACATCTTGTTTTAAACCGTTAGCGCGCCCTTTATTAGTCGCGCTCTCCAATAAAAAACGTCCGCTCCGATTTCGCTCGGACCGGACGTTTTTTATTGCGACGTTATTCGAATTTTCAAAGGACGGCGACCGCCGACGCTCGCCGCCTTTTCCGAAGTTGCGTTTATTTCAGTTCGATCGTATCGACGCCGAACATCGTTCCGATCGACTTCGCGTTTTTGCCGACGATCTCGACTTCAAGCGTTCCGGTCGCCGCCGCTTTCGTCGTCGGAATCGCCAACTTCACGACTTTGCGCTCGACGCCCGACGGAATGAAGAAATCGACCGGGCCGCCAATTTTGACGCCGTTCCAATAGAATTGCGCGACGCCGTAATCGTTAGCGACTGTCGTTCCAAGGGTTACGCTTTCCGCGCCCGCCGGAACATTCGCGACTTCGAGCGTCAGTTTATCGCCGACTTTGCCTTGCGACCACCAAATTTGCTTCGAGTTTTGCCAAGC
>JAFSFF010000039.1 GCA_017435375.1 Thermoguttaceae bacterium | reverse complement strand
CGACGGTCAGCATTTCTTCGCTGAACGAAACGACGACGTCGCGGAGCGCGGACGTAACCGTTTCGCCCGCTTGAACTTTGTCGCCGTTCGGGAGCGAAACGTTGACGACGGTCGGCCCGGCGTTATCGGTCGATTCGACGAACGGACGGACGTAAATGTGCGTGAAGGCCGCGTCGATCGGGTTGCCGACGTTCGGGTACGAGTTGTACGCGTTGCGCGGGTCGGCGTCGGAGCGAACGCCCCAAGCGACCGTCAAATCGCCGTTCGAGGTCGCGACGAGAGCCGGGTTCGTTTGCGCCGTGCCGAGCGAACCGTTGCGTTCGACGTAGAGGCTCGCCGCCGCGCCGTAGTTCATATCCTCGATCGTTTGGTTCAGGAGCGTAACGGTCGTCGGTTCGAGAACGTCTTCGTAGCCGATGTAAAGCGGCGTGTCGTGCAAATCGTGTTGCGCGACGATTTGCAGAACGAAGTAATCGTCGACCGAGCGTTGAACTTGTTGCTCGACGTCGCCGATCGTAACGGTCGCGGAGTACTCGAACGACTCGGTGAAAATATCGAGTTCGCCGAGCGTGCCTTTGTAGAATTCGACTTCCGAAAGCGGAACGTAGCGAACGATGAAGCTCGAGGGTTGTCCGGCGGCCAGCTCCGAAGCGTTCAGCGCGTCGGCGACGACTTGCGCGGCGGCGTACGGGTCGGTAATAAACCCAAAATCGGCGTCGTATTGACCGCTCAGGTCGATCGCGATCGTTTCGGCGTTGACCGGCTCGTTGTTTTCGGCGTTGTCTTGACGCCCGATCACAAGGCTCGCCGTCGCGGACGCGACGTAGCGGTTCGGGAACGCCAAGTAGAAGCAGGCGTTCGAACCGTCGCGCAGGTTGCTGACGACGGCGGCGTCGCCTTGTTCCGTTTGTTGATCTTCGCCCGTATAATAGGGTTGGCCGTAAACGCGCAAGTTAATGTCGTTGCCGTTGTTGCGCAGCGGAGAAAGGAGGGCTTCCAAGACGGCGTGCAAACGCGTGAGTTGCTCCACGGTCGCGCCTTCTTTTTGCGCGATCGCAAGGAAGCGACGTTCGTAAGTATCGACGTCGACGCAATCGACGTTCGCGACCGTGTAAACCGGCTCGGCGCCGAATTCGACGAGTTCGCCGTCGACGTCGTACCCCCAACCGAGCGCGAGTTTAACGAACTTCGCCAAATCTTCGTTCTTGTCTTCGTAAGCGATTTTATCGCCGTAATGAATCGCTTTGTTTTCGTAAACGAGGTTCGCTTTGTCGAAATCGTTCCAAGCGAGTTGAATTCCCAGCTCTTCCGAATCCGCCGTATGGCCCATATAGTCGAGAGCCGAGAACCCTACTTTTCTCGTCGACTGAATATCGGCGAGGCCGACGAAACCTTGGTACGCGATGAACACGTCGCCGTCCGCGTCCAGCGCGATCGACGGATTGCCGCGGTCGCCCGCCGTTTCCGTTAGAGTGTTCTGATCCGTGAGAGTCGAGGTAAAGGAGCTTGTTTCGCGGGTTCCGACGTGGATGACTTCGTCGCTAACGTTCGTATCGTCTTCGTCTTCGTCGGTATTGTTATTGTTGTTGTCGGCGTCGTCGTCGACCGTCGGCGCTTCCTCTTCTTCGAGGACGTTGCCGGTAATTTCGTAAACGGCGCTCCCGAAATAGACGGTCGGCAACCCGGCGAGCGTTTCGTCCAAAAGGGCGTTCGCGGCCGCGTCGTCCTCGTCGTCGCCGGCGTCGACGCCGCCTTGAATGTTGTAAGCGATTCCGAAGCGCGCGGCGTAGTCGCCCGTTTTTTCATCGACGACGCTGTAAGCGAACGAAACGGAAGCTCCGTAAGCGCCTTCGGCGACGACTTCGTGGTCGACGACAAACTTAGCGCTTTGCGGTTCGAGAATGGAGTGATAAAGCGTCGAAACGCCGGTTCTGTCGTTCCAATCGTTGTATCCCCAAGCGACGACCGCGAACCCGTCGTCGCTCATCGCGGCGTCGGCCGGGCCGTAGTAGTTCGTGCCGATTTGGCTCGACGCGAGGGTGATATCGCCGGTAACCGGTTGCGCCAAAGCGTTGTATTGACGCGCGTAAACGCCGCCGAAGTAGCTGGAGTCTTGCGCTTCCGAGGTCCAAGCGACGACAAACGCGCCGTCTTTGTCGGCGCCGATCGTCGGGTCGGTTTGGCGACCGTTCGTTTCGGCGTTGACGACGAATTCGTTCGCGACCGGCGCGACGCATTGCACTTTCGTCGCGTTCGTATCGAGGACGTACGGGTCGGCGACCGGGTCGGTCGAGAACGCGGTTTCGACGGGCGGAAGATAACCGACGAACCCGTCTTCGGCGCCGTTCGCATAGAACGACATTTTTTCGTATTGTTCGGAACCTTCTTCGGCGTAACCTTGGACGACGAAGCGGCGCGCCATAATGTCCGACTTATTGTACGGTTGTTTCGCGTCGGCGTTTTCGCTTTCCCAAACGACGACGAACGTGCCGTCGGCGCTCATCGCGACGTCCGGTTTCATTTGGTTCGTCCGTCCGGTTCCGTCGAGCGCGAGCGTTCCTTCGCGGTCGTAAACGACGTCGCCGTCCGAGTCGACGACGAAATCGGCGACTTCCGCCGCGTTGACGCGGAAAATGGAGCTGCTTTCCTTGATCGTCGTCGCGACCGGGGAGTAGTTTTTGTCGGAAACGTGGCCGTACTCGCCGCTTTGCGAGTCTTGCGCGATCACGTTAACGTAATTGTAAACGGCCTTCGTTTTGCCGGTAACCGGATCGACTTCCTTCGTTTTCGTAACGTATTCCGCGGACGAAACGATCAACGCGTCTTCGTTTTGCAAACCGTTCGCGCCGGTAAACGTAACTTGGAATTGGTTCGTCGTCCCCGGAACCGGAACGACCTTAACGTCGATCGCTTTAATCGGCGCTTGCATCGTGCCGTAAGCTTGGTCGGACGAGTAAGCGCGAGACGGTTCTTCCGTATAGGTGTAGGTGTGCGTGGCTTCGTCGTAAATATAACCGCGGGTAACCGGAGCGTAAAGCGTCGGGTTCGAAACGGCGTTGAACGCGTTTTGGATGTTTTGCGCGGTTTTCCAAGGATCGGCTTCGACGTTAATGCCGAGCGCGGCGCCGGTTTTCGACGAATACGTCGTAACGTTTTGCACTTGGTCGACGGTCGTAACGACGCCGCTGGCGAGGACGTCGGCTTGCGCGTCGAGTTCCGTTTGCAGCGCTTTGACGACCGCTTTTTTGCCCTGCGTCGTCATCATATTTTCGACCGTTTTCAGGAAGTTGTCGCCGAAAACGTCTTTCAAGATCAATTTTTGGAACGACGTGCAGGAGCGCAGGTCGGACGCGTCGAAGTCGGTCGCCTTAACCTTTTCGAGAATGCCGTTCAGGTCGCCGTAGAAGTCGTTGCGGACTTTGACGTCGGAGATGTTTTGACCGGCGAAATCGACGCCGTCGCCGCCGTAGAACGTAATATCGAAGTCGGTTTCGCTAACGGCGGTAACGGTCGTTTGCGTGTATTCGCCCCCCGGAATGGCGCGAATCGCTTCTTGGAGGCTCGCGGCGTTGTCGCTCGGAAGGAGCGCCGAGTCGTACTTGAAGAGAATCCAAGTCAATTCGCCTTCGGCGTAGAAACCGAGGTTAAAGCAAGACAAAGAGTTCGACGTCGGATAAACGTCTTCTTCGCCGCCTTGAACGAACGACGATTTATAAATCGAGAAACGTTGCGTTTCGTAGGCGTTGTAGACGAGTTCGAACGTCCCGCTTTCGACTTTCGTACCGTCGGCGAGGGTCGAGCCGGGGACGATTTCTTGCGGAAGCGTGATGATTTGAACTTCGTCGGTCAAATAACGACCGTAAATATTAAGGTCTTCGACGTAATTGCCGTTTTCGTCGAGCAAGTAAGGGCTCGACTCCGGATTCGTCGGGTCGTAATCGGGATTCGCCAAGCGGTCGGCGCCGGTCCAAGCGACGATCATATCGCCGG
>JAFSFF010000347.1 GCA_017435375.1 Thermoguttaceae bacterium | reverse complement strand
GGCCCCGCCGGGCCGCCGTGATTGACGCACCAAACGAGCAGAATCGAACCGTCCGGATTCAAAACGGAATACGGATGCCCTTGGTAAAGATCGGGCGTTCCGGCGGCGACAACCGTTTGCCGTTCCGCGTCTTGCGAAATATCGAGCGTCGGAACCGCGTCTTGCGCCCAAGCAAGCGACGCCGCGCCGCAAAGCGCTCCCAGCGCCGTCGTCGCCAACGTCGCAAGCGCTGAAGCCGCGACGCCGCGTCCCAACGCAACGCCTTTTTTAACGTAAGTTAAAGTTCGACGTTTTCCCCGATCGCGCGCCCGCCTTTCTTCGTTGTTACAAGTCATCTTCTTTCTCCTTTTAGAACGCTATACGCGTTCGCTTTTATTCGTTTCGTTAAAAAACGGCCCCCAATTTTAAACGCCTTCCCAAGAATTCGACGTCTTGCCGCTAAAACTAAACGCTTTATTTTCATTGCGTTACACAATCTTATTCGACGTTCGAAAACGGCGCGCCCGCTTTGCCGAACGATTTTTCCAGCGTCGCGGCGTCGCGATCAAAACGACGCGTCGTCCAAAAGAATCGACTTTGCCCCAACAACAGTCGCGGACTGACGACGCAACGCTCTATCTCCTTTATTGCGGCGGAGTTAAGACTACTCCAATCGTCGCCGACGCGCCGCGAAACGAGCAAAACGCGATACTCGCCCGCTTCGAGATCGTCGAACGCAAAACGCCCTTCGAAGTCGGCGACCGCGAACCGAGCGCCGCGCGCCTCCAATTCGGCGACGACGTTCTCAAATCCCGGCGGATTCGGACGTTGCGGCGAAACGTCGCCCAACGCGATCGGCGCGCTCCAACGTTCGTCGGTCGGAAATAAAAAGACGAACGCGCCGTCGTCCGGAGCGTTCGTTCCGGTCGCCGTTCGATACGTCAACGCGCCTTCGACAAAAACGACGTTCTTTACAACCGTTCTATTTTCGGAGGTTGCATCGACGCCTCCGCCGTTTTTCGCGCTCGCGAACCAAAGTGCGCCGACGCCGAACGCGCATCCCGCCGCTAAAACGCCGACCGCTGCCCAAACGAATTTCGGGACGCCGCGCTCGCCCGCGTTCTCCTCCGCCTCTCTTGTCGACGGCGCTAAAACAGGCGGCGCAATCGGCGGTTTTTTCAAGGTTTGCGGCGCCGCGTCCGCCCGCAGTCGACGGAGAAATTCGGCGTCCGAAACCTCCGTTCGCGTTAAAAGCGACGCGTCGTCTTCCGTTTCGTTCCGCTCGCACGGCTCGCCCGTCTCGACGCGACGCCAGTTTTCCGGTCGCTCCTTTCCCGCCGTTAAGTGCGACGCGACCGTCGGGCCGCGCCGCCGCGTCGCAACCTCGAAATTCGCGTCTTCCGACGTTCTTTCCTCTCTTGCGAAAGTCTCTTCGTTTTTCGCCGTTTTCCCGAAACACCCCGACGCCCCAAACGCTTTAATCGCAGCGTTTTCCCCTTCGTCGCTATTTTCCGCGTCTTGTCCGTCTTGCCCTTCTTCGCCGTTCGTCGGAATATCCGGCACAATCAGCGCTTGTTGACAACGCGGGCAGTAAACGATCGCCCCTCGCCGCGACGCCGGAAACGTCGTCAACCGTCGGCACCTCGTACAAAAAAACGAAACCGTCGCCATTTTAGCCAATTCTCCGTTACATCCTTCGTTATATTCAACCCAAATCGCCCAAACGGCGCGTTTTTTACCTCTTATCGTTTCTTATCGTCTTTTTCGGGAACCCTGTTTCCGCCGCTCCTTCAAATTAGGCAAGTTGCGCAAAAAAAGCGTCCGTTCGTCGTTTTTTTCACCTCGGAACGCCGCGCAAGCCGTTAAGACGATTAGGAACGTTTTCGTTTGGACGCGACGCGTCTTGCGCCGTTCGCCCATTCCCCTTATTTTATCGAGAATCCTATGTCGAGTCAACACAATTCCACGCAAAACGCCTCGAATCGCCGTTTCAAGCGTCTTCGTTTCGTTTTTTGCGGCGCGCTCGTCGCGACGTTCGGACTCGTTTGCGCTCCTTCGACGCTCGAAGCGGCGCAGTCGCGCGTCGTTATGAAGGACGGTCGCCTCTACGTCGGCGGCGTTTTTCCGACGCAAAGCGTTCTCGAAATCCCCAACACGAAGAAAGAACGCGATTCTGCGCCGGTAAAGTCGGAAAAAATCGTCGTTCTCGACGACGAACTGCGCCGAATTTACATTCCCAAAGGAAATATTCTCGACGTCGCGCCGGACGAATCGGGAACCGCGCTCGAAGTCTTCAAGATTCCGCAACGCGTCTGCAACGACCCGTCGAAACAAATCGGGATTCTCGGCTACTATCGGGCGACGTCGGAGTTCGACGAGTTCGGCCGCCGCACGATTCTCGCGTCCGGACAGACGATCGTTCAAGGAATCACCGAAATCGCGCCGACTTACGTTCGCGTCCAAGGCTTGACGCACAACGTCGACTCGCGCCTTTCGCCGCACTCGATTCCGCGTAAAACGCTCAGCGCCCTCGTCAAAAGGCGGATCGATCCGACCGTCCTCGACGACCGGCTGCGCGTTTACCAGTTTTACGTCCAAGCGACCCTTTACGAACAAGCGGCGGAAGAGCTGCAGGAAATCATCGACGATTTTCAAAACGACGAAGCGAACGACGCCCGCCTCGACGTCGCGTTGCGGCTAATCAAACAGCTTGCCGCGGAACGACTTATCGCCGAACTTGAGTTGCGTCGCGCCGCCGGTCAGCATCGCAAAGTCAAGGAACTGCTCGACTCGTTCGAAGCCGACCGCGTTTCGCCGGAAAAAATTCAAGCGATTCGCCGAATGCTCCGCCAATACGAAGACGAGGCTAAGCGCCGCGCTCATATCGTCGAACGCGTTCAAACGCTCGCCGACCAACTCGAAGACGCCGAATTGAAAAAAACGTTCGCGCCGCTCGTCGTCGAAATCGTTAAAGAGTTGAACGTCAATACGTTGCCGCGCTTCGCCGCGTTCGAGCAAGCGGAAAACGACGGCTCGCTGACCGACGGAGAAAAACTCTCGATCGCGCTGAGCGGTTGGCTCGTCGGCAACGTCGCTTCGGACAAGCGTTTAGAGCTGACGGCGTCGATTTACCGCGTTCGCCAACTTTCGCGACGTTACTTACTCGAAACCCGCCCCGCGCAACGACTTGCGCTTTGGGACGAAATCCGCGCCGAAGAAGCGTCGACGCCGGAACTCGTTTCGCGAATTTTATCGACGATGAAACCGCCGAAAAGTCCGCCAAGCTCGAGTCGCGAAACCCCTTACCAATACGAACTTAGCGTTCCGTCGTTCCAAGACGGCAAAACGTTCTCCTATTGGGTGCAACTCCCGCCGGAATACGACCCGAACCGCAAATACCCGACGATTATCACTTTGCACGGCGAACGTTCGTCCCCCGAACAACAGCTCAACTGGTGGTGCGGGCCTTGGGTCGAAAAAACGACGGCGCAAGG
>JAFSFF010000346.1 GCA_017435375.1 Thermoguttaceae bacterium | reverse complement strand
TCGACGACGTCGCCTTGTTTGCCGAGGGAGTCGACCGATTGGATCAGAAGGAGTTGGATACCGCCGTTCGGGCCCTTCGGCAAACGTTTGCCGGTGCGGTTAGCGCTGCGAGCGCGTTTGTTGCGTTGTTGTTGCATGATTAAACCTGCTATATTTCCTATTTTATTTTATTTCCAATTTCTCAAGCGCCGAAAAACGCTTTTACGTTAACTTAATCGCCGCTCCGATTTAGAACGGGATGTCGTCGCCGCCGTCTTGCGCGAAATCGCCGTAGTAATCGCCGTTCGACGAACTGGAGTTCGACGCGTTGGAACGTTGCGGTTGTTGACGTTGGTACGACTGTTGATAGCCGCCGCCCTGTTGGTAACCGCCTCCGCCTCCGCCTTCTCCGCGAGAACCGAGAAGGACGGTGCGTTCCGCGACGACCTTCAGTTTGGTTCGGCGTTGACCCTCTTGTTCCCAAGAGTCCATTTTCAGACGGCCTTCGACGAGGATTTGCGAACCCTTGCGGGTGTACTCGGCCAAGACTTCGGCGCTGCGTCCCCAAACGGTAACGTCGACGAAAGTCGCTTCTTCGATCCAGTTGCCGCTCGCGTCTTTGCGGCGGTCGTTGACGGCGATTCCGACGTCGAGGACGGACATACCGCTGGGGATCGAACGAAGTTCGGGGTCGCGGGTCAGGTTGCCGACCAAAACGACTCTGTTGTAACTAGCCATATCGCTCGCCTTTCGTTAAACGGATTGCGCAAACGCGCGGTTTTTGGAAAAAACGTTCGGTCGGCGTCGTCGAAACGGGCCGAGCCGAAATTTCGGCGCGACGCGAAGAGCGTCGAAACGAAAATTATTCTTCGTCTTCGGCGGTTTCTTCTTCGTAAACGTCGGCGACCGGCGCGGCTTCTTCGGTCGCTTCTTCGCGTTGAGCCGGGCCGGCGAGCGCGTGTTCGACGAGAGCGTCTTCAAGGCGCGGGTCGATCGTTTGGATGAGGAAACGAATGACGTTGCCGTTGAGTTGGAATTGGCGATTCAACTCGACGAGTTTGTCGGTTTGCATGCGGAAATAGGTAAGCCAATAGGTTCCGCGACGGTGATTTTTGATCGGGTAAGCGAGTTTGCGTTCTTCCCAAAGACGGCTGACGCGAACGACGCCGCCCAAGGACTCGATCGTTTTCGCGATTTGACCGGAAACTTCTTCCGGATTACGGGCGTAGGCTTCGGAATTCAAAATGAACAAGCCGTCGTAAACGTGTTCTTGAGTCAATTTACTGCTCCTAATATATAGACGACTTCGAGAATCTCAAAAGTCGTTCTCGTCGCGCGGACGAGTTTATTTCATTTTTAACGGTCGCCGACGTTTCGAGAACGACGAGCGAACCTTCCGTTTGGTGGTGAAATCGGAAAAATGGGGCGATTACGAACCTTTTTTCTTTTTAGCGTCGGCGTTGAAGAGGTTCATCGTCTCTTCGACGCCGGCGGCGACCCAGCGTTCAAGCGCGTCGGCGGCGGTTTTCAGCGCCAAATCGACTTCGATTCGCTCCTCTTTGCGGAAGGGCATTAGTACGAAGTTGACGACTTGCTCTTGCGTCGCGGGACGACCGATTCCAACGCGAAGTCTTGCGAACTCTTGCGTTCCAAGTTTCGCGATCGCGTCTTTTAAGCCTTTTTGTCCGCCGGCCGATCCTTGCGACCGAACGCGAATTTTCGCGACCGGAAGGTCGAGATCGTCGCAAACGACGATCAAGTCCGTTTTAGGATCGAGTTTGTAATAACGAACGGCGGCGGCGATCGAGCTTCCGCTAAGGTTCATATACGTCGTCGGACAAAGAAGGAGAACGTTTTTCCCTCCGATCCGAGCGTCGAGCGCGTCGCCTTGGAATTGGTTGCGCGGCTTGCCGGTCGCCCAACGCGACGCGAGTTCCGCGAGAACCATATACCCGATGTTGTGCCGCGTGTCGCGGTATTTCGAACCGGGGTTTCCTAAGCCGACGATGATTTTATCCGGTTTCATTTCGTTTTTCGGGGGCGCCCTAAAGACCTTGAATAAAGTCTTGAGCATTGCGATAAACTCCGAAAATTACTTCGACGATTAAGCGCGACTCGCGGCGAAACTCGCGAAAACGCAAGGGGCGAGCGCGAAACGCCGAATCATTCCGCTTCTTCTTCGTCCGCTTTTTTGCGACCGATGAGTTCCGGTTCCGCGCCTTCGACGGCTTCTTCGGCGGTTTCCGAAACTTCTTCTTGTTCGGAGCATTCGACGACGACCGCGTCGGCCGGAGCGAGCGCTTTCACGCCTTCCGGAAGAACGAGATCGGCGACGCGAATTTGTCGGTTGAAACCAAGTTCGTTGACGCTGACGGAAACGCGTTCCGGAGCGGTCGTCGGGTCGGCTTCGACTTCGAGACGGTAAAGAACTTGCTTAACGACGCCGCCTTCTTTGACGCCCGGCGCTTCGCCGCGCAGTTCGAGCGGAAGTTCGAGTTGGACGCGTTCGTTTTCGCTAACGCGGGTGAAGTCGACGTGAAGAACGACGTCGCCCCAGGTGTTCCATTGAACTTCTTTAATGAAAGCGCGTTCGTTGACGGCGCCCGCGAGGTTCACGAAACGGTTGCCGAGACGAATCGCGGCGTCGATTTGGTCGGCCGGAACGGTCAGGTTGACGACCTCTTTCTTGTGACCGTAGAGAACAGCCGGGGTTTTGCCGCTTTCGCGAAGGCGACGATTTCGACGTTTGCCGACTTCTTCGCGGCGTTCGACCGATAAAGTCAAAAATTCGACCATGTATATTCCTCTTCGAGGTAAAAGCTACGCCGTTCGCCATCGAAAAACACGCGTTTTCGTACTCCGAACGGCCAATCTTTTGTGTGTAAAATAATATGTATTATTGCGCCTTTCGGTATTTTCACAAGCCCCCCCGACCTTGCGTTTTAACATTTTTTCGAATTTTTCTCAATTTTTTCCCAACTTTTCCAAATCAAGGAACGTCGGCGTGGAGTGAAAGGAGGCGAAAAGGGAACGCGAGAAAGCGACAAAGACGCGATTGGAACGGT
>JAFSFF010000038.1 GCA_017435375.1 Thermoguttaceae bacterium | reverse complement strand
GTCAGCTGCGTCAAACGCTCGAAACGAAGCGGGTGCGCGGGCTCTTTTTCGCCGGGCAAATCAACGGGACGACCGGGTACGAGGAGGCGGGCGCGCAGGGCTTGATCGCCGGAGCGAACGCGGCGGCGTCGTTGTCGTCCGACTTGGAGCCGCTCGTTCCGACTCGCGAAGAGGCGTATACCGGCGTCATGTTGGACGACTTGACGACGCGCGGCGTCGACGAGCCGTATCGAATGTTTACGTCGCGGGCGGAATACCGGCTTTTGCTCCGCGCCGACAACGCCGACCGCCGCTTGACGCCGCTCGGGCGCAAGTTGGGTTTGGTCGACGACGAGCGTTGGGCGCGGTTCGAGGCGAAAGAGCGGTCGATTCGCGAGACGTTCGAGAAGTTGGAAACGACGTTCGACGCGAACGGGTCGATTTTGAAGTTTTTGCGCCGTCCGGAAACGGAGTGGAGCGAGGTGGTCGCGCGGATACCGGAGTTGGCGGCGGTCTCGGAGGAGGTCGCGGAAGAGGTTTGCGTCGACGCGAAGTACGCCGGTTACGTCGAGCGTCAAGAGCGGGAAATCGCCGCGCGCCGACGTTGGGACGCCCGCAAAATCCCGGCGACGTTCCGTTTCCGGGGCCTTTCGAACCTCCGCGCCGAAGCGCAAGAGAAGCTCGAAAAGATCCGCCCGACCGACCTCGGCCAAGCGAGCCGCGTTCCGGGGATTACGCCCGCCGATATCGCCGTCTTGACCGTTTATCTCGAACGGGACGCCGCCGCGCAAGAGTCGGAAAACGGCGAAAAATCGGGCGAATAACCGGCGCCGCCGAGCGCCCGGCGAGAAGTCGGTCGAATAAACGGCGAAAAATCCGCCGAACGCCCGGCGAAAAGTCGACGGAATAACGGCCGAAAAATCCGCCGAACAACCGGCGCCGCCGAGCGTTCTCGCGTCGGTTCGGCGCGCAAACGAACGCCGAAACGGTTAAAGCGCGACCGTTTCGGCGTTTTTTTGTCTTTGGGGGGAAAATTGCGCGAAATTTCTCCGAACGTCGTTTTTTTCTTGACAAGCGCTTCGGTTGGGCGATAATAACGGGCAAGCGATTTCGCAACCGCCGCGCGAGCCCCGAACGCCCGACGCTCCTCGACAAAAAATAATTTTCGCGATACACTATAACGCCTAGTTCGCCTATCTTAACGGAGGTTTTATGGCGTCCGACAAGAGTCTTTTAGGAAAATTTGCCGCGACCGCGCGCCGAGTCGCCGACGTCGCCGAAGCGGCGGATAAAGCGAACCCGTTCGCGAAAAAGGAAACGGCGGAGGCGTCGGAAACGCTTCAAACGCCCGAAACTCTGGAAACGCCGTCGCCGTCGGACGCTCGACCCGCGACCGAAAAGAAAGGCGCGTTCGCCCGCGTCGCCGGAGTCGCGGAAAATTTTGCTTCTTTCGCGAAAACAGAGAGCGCCCAGCCCTCCGTTTCCGCCGAATCGCCCGCCGCGTCCGAAAAGCCGAGCGAAAGCGAACCGCAAGCGGAAGAAAATAAGGCCGAACCGCTCCCGCCCGTTCCGCCGCAAATCCCGGAGTCCTTCGGCGACGAAGTTTTTCGCGTTCGCGACCTCGTTCTTTATCAAGAAGGCCTTGTTAAAGGGAATCGCGTCGTTTATTATCGCTCGGCGACTCGCGTTTTATTGAAAGACAAGGCTTGCATTCCGCCCGGCGCGCCCGAATATCGCGGTCGGAGCGTTGGCGACGCCGTTGAAGCGGGGATGATGCTCGGCGACTTAAGTCTAACGCCCGTCGGGGCGATCGTTGGAATGGCCGTCGGCGGGACGATCGGCGGCGCGCTCGGTCTTCTCGAAGCGATCGCGCCGACGCCGGAAGACCATAACCAAATTTGGCTTGAAACGGACGATTCGCCGGAACCGCTTCTTCTTTATTCCGAGAGACGCGAAAACTCCGTCGCGGCGAACGCGGCTGTTACGCGTCTTTGCGACGAGATCGAAAAAGCGAGATCGGAACCGGAAATTTTGCTCGACGACCAAAAAATCAAACGAAAGTATTATTTATGGTTTTGGTGTTTTTATAAAAAAAGATTCTTTTTCAAATGACTGGGAGTCGCGGAGGTTTCTCCGGACGGCGGCGCGTTGGCGCAACGCGGCGCGAAAGCGGTCGCCGACTCGTCGGCGCCGGACGTTCGAGCGATATTGCCGGACGAACTCGAAACGGCGTTTTCCGTCGCGGCGTCCGATTATCTTTTATCCGAAACGGAACTAGAAACGGCGACCGCCCGCGCGCAAGAGTTGGCGACGCCGGAATGGATGCGCGAGCGTTGGCAAGAAGCGGCGTCGGAGCGCGCCGAGCGTATCGCGTCCGAAGTCGACGCGATTTGTTCGGCTATTGCGAACGACCGCGTTTTAATAACCGCAACGTTGTAAAAGAAAGAGAGCGTTTTTCAATGACCGACCGGAATCTTTTCGGCAAAATCTCCGGCAACGTCGCGAACGCCGCGAACGCGCTCGGCGAAAAGCTAAGAGAAAATTTTCGGGGGCCGTCCGCGCCGCCGACGCCCGAGCCGCCGCCAGAAGAAATCGCTTGGGAACGCGACGACTTCCGGCTGTTTCGCACCTATTTAAAGAAAGGCGAACAAGTCGTTTATTACCAAAACGCGCGTCGCGTTCATTTGAACGTCGTTTACGAGCGCCCGAAAAAGCCCGGCTTCGTCGGACGCGTCGTCGAAGGCGCGTTCGATTACGGCTTCGACGGTTCGGCGAGCGGCGCGTTTTTCGGCGGGGTCGGCGGTTCGCTTGCCGGTTTGGCGTTTGGTTCCGTCGTCGGCGCGGTCGCCGGGGCGACGGGAACGACGCCGCCTAAACCGGAGCCGAAACCGCGGCCGCGTTATCAAATTTGCCTTGAAACGGACGATTCGCCGGAGCCCGTCGTTCTTTGCTCCGAAAAGAGCAAGTTTTCGGCGAACGTCTATTACTTGGCGCCGCTTCTTACCGCGCTTAAAAAGGGAGGCGCGAAACCCGAAATTTGGCGTCGCGGTCAAAAATGTCGGTTGCGTTCCGTTAGTTTTGTTCATTTTTAACGACGTTTGCGCTTAGCGTCGTTTTTTAAATAAGCGCGTTGTTGGCGTCTACTTCGCGTCTATTTTTTGAGGAAAACGGAGCGTTTTTCGCGTTTTTGCGCTTTTCGGAAAAGCTGCGAAAAATCGCGTTTCGCCCGGTGTTTTTGCGGAGTTTAAACCGAAAATTGAGCCGATCGCCTCCGGTTTCCTAAAACGACGATTCCGCGACCGGCGCCGCGTCGCGAACGGTCGAGCGGAAACGGTTTTCGGCGACGCGGCGTTGGTTTAACGGGAGGAACGACAATGACTTGCGATAAGAGCGAAAACGTCGCTTGGGACGCGAACCCGGCGGCGGGGACGCGTAAAACGCTTGAAATCGACGGCGTCGAATTTGCGTTTCGGTATTGCCCGCCCGGAACGTTTTTGATGGGGGCCCCGGAATTCGACGAAGCGGGCGTTCGCGAAGTAACGTTGACGCGCGGCTTTTGGACGCTCGAAACGCCGGTAACGCAACGTTTATACGAAGCGATAACCGGCGAGAATCCGAGCGAATTTTCGGCGTCGGGGCAGTTCGCGGACGACGTCGCCGGGCTCGATACGTCCGATTTTCCGGTCGAAAACGTTTCTTGGTTCGACTGTCAAGATTATTGCGAAACGTTGAACGCGCTAAACGTCGCGCCGACGGGGTTTGCGTTTCGACTTCCCTGGGAAGCCGAATGGGAATACGCCTGCCGCGCCGGAACGACGACGCCGTTTTTCTGGGGGACGACGCTAAACGGCGACCGCGCTAACTGCAACGGAAACGAGCCTTACGGCGACGTCAAACCGGGGGCGTACTTGGAGCGTCCGTCGACGGTTGGCTCTTACGGCGCGAACCCTTGGGGGGTGGCCGATATGTCCGGCAACGTTTGGGAATGGTGCGCGGATTGGTGGGGAAAATGCGACGCGACGTCGCAAACCGATCCGACGGGGCCAAGCGAGCCGACGCCGGGTTGGGGACGAATCGTGCGCGGCGGTTCTTGGGACGACGAAGCCGACCTCTGCTGGTCGGGGAGTCGACTCGGCGAATTTTCGGTGGACGTCAACTATATTTACGGGTTCCGTATCGTCTTAGCGCGCAAGGTTTAGCGTTGAAACGTCGGCGAAGGAAACGCCGCTTGGCGGGCGAACGGGAGCGGGCGAACGTCGGGCGGTTTGAAAACGAGCGGGGAAACGCGAAACGCGGGAAAAACGGAAACAAAGGAGCGACGCGATGGAACCGAACGCGAGCGAAACGGCGGTCGAGCGCCTTTTTAGGACGGCGACGGCGTTGGGGAATTTCCTCTTCGAAGAGAAGCGCGACTCGGCGCCGCGGACGACGACGCTCGCCGGAGTCCGCGTCGATTTCGAGCGCGTTCGGCGCAACGTCGCGGAAACGACGGTCGATATTGCGACCGATTTTTCGGAACTCGCGGCGCGAACCGACGTCGCCCGCGACGCGCTCCGAACGCTCGACGAAACGATTCGGTCTTTTGACGCGAAGACGGAACCGCTTGAAAACGAATTTCTTAGGAAGGGACGGCGCTTGCTCGAACTGGCGGCGAGCGCGGCGAACGAATCGCGTCGGGCGGGCTATTTGGAGTTGGCGAAGGAGGCGTTCGTCGAGTCGTATTCGCATTTGAAAAACGAGCGTTTAATCGCGGCGCGTTTCGGGGCGGCGTCGGCGCAAATTCAACGGGGCGAGTTGGCGACCGGCTGGGCGACGTTGGAGAATATCGCGTCGATTTCGTTCGACGAGACGGCGTCGCGCTCCGACGTCGCGACGTTTTCGCGATTGAAGTTCGAAACGCGCGAGTTTTTGACGAAACTTCGCGGCGGAGAAACGCTAAACGGCGACGTCGCGGCGAGTTGCGGAACGTCGGACGGCGGAAACGGCGGCGACGGCGTTTGGGCGTCGAATCCGGCGCCGGGGACGCGGGCGACGCTCGAAATCGCCGGCGTCGAGTTTCCGTTTCGGTATTGCCCGCCCGGAACGTTTACGATGGGGAGTCCGAGAATCGAGGACGGACGGGAAGACGAAGGCGTCGAGCAAGAGCGCGAAGTAACGCTGACGCGCGGCTTTTGGACGCTCGAAACGCCGGTAACGCAAGGGATGTGGAAGGCGATCGCCGGAACGAACCCGAGCCGCTTTCGGTCGGGGGACGATTACCCGGCGGAGACCGTCTCTTGGTTCGCCGCGCAAGATTTCTTGGAGCTGTTGAACGCGGCGAACGTCGCGCCGCCGGGGTTCGAGTTCCGCTTGCCTTGGGAGGCCGAATGGGAGCGCGCCTGTCGAGCCGGAACGACGACGGCGTTTTATTGGGACGACGCGTTTGACGTCGACCGCGCCAACTGCGACGGAACAAGATATTTCGGCGCCGACGCGGAGGGCGTTTTCTTGGAGCGAACGACGCCGGTTCGGAATTACCCGCCGAACCCTTGGGGGCTTTTCGATATGTGCGGGAACGTTTGCGAATGGTGCGGGGATTGGAATAAAACTTGGCGCGACAAGTCCGGCGTCGCGCCGAAAACGGATCCGACGGGGCCTAAGTCGAGGAAATATCGAGCGTTTCGCGGCGGCGCTTGGAGCTGCGACCCTCGTTGCGGGCGTTCCGCCGCTCGAAGCTGTCAACTGCCGACGGTTCGGCTGAGCCGAATTGGGGTTCGCGTCGTCTTAGCGCGCAAGGTTTAGCGGTCGCGGCGCGGTTGGGCGGGCGGTTTCGCGGCGTTTTTGACGGCGGAAAATCGACCGGCAACGAAAAAAAGCGCGACGTTTCTTGCGGGAAGCGTCGCGCTTGGCGTTTCTTGCGGGCGGTTCGCGTTAAATTGGGCGAACCGGGAAAGCGGCGGAGGTTTACTCGGCGGTTTCTTGCGCTTTATCGTCGGTCGGCGCCGCGTCGGCTTGCGCTTTCGACGGGTCGAGCGGGTCGACGTAGACGCGGACGTCGTCGAACGTCGCGACGCCCTTTTCGTCGGAGCCGTGCGAGAGGAGGAGAAGCGACAACAGCGCGGCGCTGTCCGGAACCGTAACGCGACCGAAAACGTCGACGCGACCGTCGGCGTCCGGTTGCGCGT
>JAFSFF010000345.1 GCA_017435375.1 Thermoguttaceae bacterium | reverse complement strand
GGACGACGCCGGTCGTCGCCAAATAGCCGGGTTCGCAAAGGAGGAGGCCGCCGGTCGTCCAACGAATCGTGGCGAAGGCTTTCGTCGGGTTCGCGAGGTACTGCTGACATAAAACGAGGCTCGAGAAGAAAAATCCGGTCGCGACGCCCGCCAAAAGGACGCGGTCCGGCGTTTGCGCTCGACGCGAAAGAGCGAGAACGAGCCCGACCGCGAGCGCGGCGCCGCCGAACGAACCCCAAACGACCTGCGGAACGCCGAAGAGGGAAAGGGGCAAACCGACCGCGACGAGCGCTCCGGAGAATTGAATCGAACGGGTCGCGCCGAACGACGCGCCGCTTGCGATTCCGAGCGTGTACGGCGTCGCCAAATCGTTGCGGAAAAGCGTTTGCATCGTCAGCCCGGCGAGCGCGAGCGCGGCCCCGGCGAGCGCGGCGAGGACGGTTTTGGGAAGGCGTTCGCCCCAAAAGATTTTCGCGGCGGCGTCGAGTTCCGCGAGCGGACGGTCGGCGGTCGGGAAGCGCGCCCAAACTTCCGGCGAATACGTCGTTTGGCCGAGGAGCGAGAGCGCGAAAACGGCGAGCGTCGCGACGGCGAGCGCGGCGAGAAAAAGGAGCGGCGTTTTGACGCGAACGAGCGGGAAGGCGGGTTTCATCGCGATTGATCGGAGGCCGAGCGAGCGGCGGAAACGGCGGCGGAAACGGCGGCGGGAACGAGCATCGGGACGGCGGTCGTCGGGTGCGGAACGGTCGGAAACGAAACGCCGAAGACGGCGACGAGCGTCGTCGGCGACGTCAATTCGGAAGCCGGGCCGTCGAACGCGACCGTTCCTTGCGCGAACGCGACGGCGCGGTCGGCGTCGAGCGCGGCGCGGTTCAGGTCGTGCGTCGTCTCCAAAACGGTTCCGTTTTTGTCGGCGACCCAAGCGGAAATCGACGCGGAAATCTCCGCTTGACTGCGGTAGTCGAGGAACGTCGTCGGCTCGTCGAGGAGCAAAAGTTCCGGCTCCTGCGCGAACGCGGCGGCGATCAAGACTTTTTGACGTTCGCCGCCGCTAAGGGAGTCGAGCGTTCGGGCGGCGAAGCGTTCCGCGCCGGTTCGAGCGAGGGCGTCGACGACGGCGGCCCGGTCGGCTTCCGAAAGCGGTTCGAGCGGACGCAAGTAAGGCAAACGGCTCAATTCGACAAGTTGACGCGCCGTAAACGAGGAAAACGAGCCGGAAATTTGACGGACGAACGCGATTTTTTTCGCTAAGTCGCGGCGAGCAAAGCGGCGAACCGAGACGCCGTCGAGCCGGATTTCGCCGCGCCAAGTTTCGAGCAAACGCCCGACGCAACGGAGCGCCGTCGTCTTGCCGACGCCGTTTAAACCGACGAGCGCGACCCGCTCTCCCCGAGCGACGCCGAACGAAACGTCGCGCAAAATCGGCGTTTGACCGGCGTCGAACGAAAGACGCTCGACCGAAAGGAACGTCGCGAGCGGCGTTTTCGGCGAATTAGGCGGATCGGCGGCGTCGCGAACGTCGACGCTCGAACGGGGCGCGGCGGTCATTGCGCTTCTTGCGCCGTCGGGTCGAAGCGGAATTTTTCGAGAACGGCGCGGAACTCGGGCGAAATCGGCTCGCTCTTGTGAACGGTGAAGTCGAAACCGCAGAAGATCGTTTTGCCGACCGCGCAAAGCTCGCCGTCTTGCCAAGCCTCCTGCGTGATTTCGAACGACTTCGTGCCGACGACGCTCGTCCAAGTGCGAATTTCGACCGGACGCGGGAGCCAAATTTCCTTAACGTAAGTAACTTCGGTCTTTAAGATAACGAGACCGTGTTCGCGGAAGTTAAGATTCGGCTCGAACTCGCGGTAAAGCGCCGTGCGAGCGCGGTCGAACCAAAGAGAGACGGCGAGGAAATTCGTATGGCCCTGGAAGTCGGAGTCGTAAACTTGCGGCTCGATCGGCGTAACGTAATACATTGCGAGCGAAAACCTTGCGTAAAGCGTTGGAGGGGGAATGCGAAACGTTCGAAGCGGCGGAACCGAGGATTCGGCGCGCGACTTCGAACGATTTTTCCCCTTTATTTTACTCGTTTTCTTGCCGAACGCAAGGGCGAAAACGTTCGCGAGCGTAAAAAACGGACGTCGGCGGCGAACCGCGTCGGCGTCCGTTCGGCAAGCGGGAAAGAGCGAAAACGGCGTTAAACGGTTTCTTGGTTCGGCGTTTCGTCGGCGCTCGGCGTTTCTTGGTTCGAGGCTTCTTCGGCGACGTCGCCGTCGGTTTGCGCTCGGCGTTTCTTGTTGCGAGCGCGCAACTTATGCGCCCAAAGCGCGACGCCGGTCGCCGGGAAACTCGTCGCGATCAAGCAAACGACGAAGAAGAAAATTTTCGACGAAAGCCCGGTGATCTCGCCCAAATGGAGGGCCCGAATCGACGACGCGATTTTCGCCCCGAACGGTTTGTCGGCGAAGCGCTCGACCTCGACCGTTTTGCCGTAACGCTCGACCGAAACGACGCTTGCGTCGAGGCGATCCCATTGCGTTTTGTTTTTGACGGCGAGCGCGAAGAAGCCGTCGACGCGCCCCTTTTGAATCGTCGTCGCGGTCGATTCGTCTTGCGGAATCGAAATCGTTACGTCGCCGGCGCCCGGGTCGAGTTCGTTGTGTTTCGCGATTAACTCTTCCAACGTCGCGGGTTGCGGCGAACCGTCCGGCGGAGTCAGCGTCTCCGGTTTTTCGGTTTTCGCTTTAAACGGCGCTTCGCCGAGAACCGCCCCGACCGCGTCGCGATACCAACCGAACGACCAGCAAAGCCCGGTTAGCGCAAGGATTAACGCCGGAACGAGCGTGTAAAAACCGAGCGCGTTGTGCAGGTCGAAGACCAACGGCCAACCGCCGCGACGGACGCGAACGTTCAGCGCCGTTTTCCAAGTCGACTTGCGACGCCAAGCCGCCGCCGTTCGCGGGAGCCATAAGAGCAAGCCGGTTAACGAGATAACGACGTAAATAATCGTCGCGACGCCGACGATCGGGCGGCCGATTTCGGTCGGAAGCCAAAGGAAACGGTGCAGACGCATAACGGAGCCGAAAAATTCGTCGACCGGCGTCGCGCCTTCGCCGACGATTTCGCCGGTATACGGGTCGACGTAAACCGTTTCGCCGCGACGTCTGCCTCCGCCGCCCTTGCCGCCGCCTTGGCCGTTTCCGCGACCGGCGCCTTGCCCGGCGTTTTGCGGCGCTTTGTCGATTCCTGAACCGTCGCGAAGACCTTGCCCTTCGCCGCGACCTTGGCCGCGTCCGGAACCGTCGCGGGGGCCTTGTCTTTTGCCTTTGCCGGGGCCCGCGCCTTGCCCGCGTTCGCCTTTCGACGGCGCGTCGTTCAGGACGACGGCGACCGTGCGCGTCGGCGACTCCGGAATCGTCAGCGAACCGACTTTTTTGCCGGGCCGAGCCGCTTCGACCTTCGCGACGATTTCGTCCGCGCTTAGTCGTTTTTCTTGAACCTTCGCGACGTTGAAAAACTCCGGAGCGGCGAGTTGGCGCGCTTCGTTGCGAAAAACGTAAAGCGAACCGCTAAGGCAAACGACGAAAAGGATTAGCCCGCTAACGAGGCCGAGCCAAAGGTGAAGTTCGTAAAAAAAACGACGTAAGGGCGCGAATTTCATCGAAACGTTCCGTTGGTAAAATAGGGAGAATGAGAAGCGAATAAGGGGAATGCCGAGGAAAACGCGACGTCCGCTTAAACGCCGCGTCGCTCTTATTTTAACGCAAAAAACGCTTTCCGTCGACGGCTCGCGCGGGCTTTTTGCGATTTTTAACGATTTTTTTCGCAACGTCGGCGCGACGCGTCGTTCGGAAAGCGCGACTTTTAATGGTTTAGAGGCTTTCGGTTTCGCCGCCGGAGACGGTCGCGGCGCCGCGCCAAACGTCGAGATTCACCGTGTCGGCGACGAAACGGACGCTTCCGTCGGCCATTCCGGCGTTGACGCCGCCGTTGTGGCAGCTTCGAGCCGCGTAACGTGCGTATTGCCAATCGTCCGGAGCGGCGTCGTTCGGCGCGTGAAACGCTTGGAAGGTGGACGCCCAATGGCGGGCGGCGACCCAAGGGAACAAACGGTCGCAACGCCAACGCGGGGAACCGCCGGACGAGTCGACCGCGCCGTCGCCGCTCATCGCGCTTTCGACGTAAGAACGCAACGCCGCCGGGCTATTTTGAACGTGAGCGAGCGAACCGGCGTCGCGGAGCATATAGCGTCCCATTTGATTATCGTCGACTTTGCCGTACCAAGCGTCTTCGCCGGAACCGCAAATCGCTTCGGAAATCGCCAGCGTCGCGCTCGAACCGTCGGTCATCGTCGCCATATTCGCATAACCGCCGCAGTGGAAGAGACCGTCCGTGCGCAGACCCTCGACTTGCCAAGAAGTAGCGCCGTTCCAACGGTTAAAGTCCATCGCCGAACCGGTGCAGACGACGTAGTTCCCGCCGACGCAGTTCCAGCCCGACTTGTGCGTGAAGGAGCGTTCGCCCCCTTCGCTCGGACAGCCGATAATCGGAATCGGAATCGTAACGCGGTCTTGCATATCGTATTCCGCGTCGCTGTAGAGCGAGCTTCCTTTGCCGCCCCAAACCGGTTTGGCGTAGTCGAAGAAGTCGGCGAGCGAGGCTTGTTCGATAAACGGCAGGAGGCGCGCCGTAACGGAGAACGAGCTTCCGTCGCCGAGGGACGGGAAGGCGCCGTGCGCGTCGTGATAGTTGTGCAACGCGAGCGTCCATTGCTTGACGTTGTTGACGCATTGCATTCGACGGGCCGCTTCGCGCGCCGCTTGAACGGCCGGAAGGAGTAAACCGATCAAAATGCCGATGATCGCGATCACGACCAGCAGCTCGACGAGCGTGAAACCGAACGAGGAACGAGAAACGGCGCGTTTCATTGTGCGTGTCTCCTGTAAATTATTTGACGCCCTTAATTATTAGGCGGCGAATTTTTGGGATTTTATTCTCTTGCGAGATTTTTAATCCTTGAATGTTAGTTTTGTCTAATTTATAGCGCGCGATAGAATCTTGTCAAGGGGAGCGAGTTAGATTTTTCTAATTTTTTTTTATCGTAGAGGCGGGGAGGCGAAACGTCGGCGTTAGAAACGTTAGAATCTGGAAATGCGGAGCAAAAAAAACGCCGCGTCGACGAGAAAACGTCCGACGCGGCGCTTTTAAAGTTCGAAGTTTCAAACTCGTTCGTCAATTATTTGTCGAGCGAGAGAACGCGAACGTTGCGGAATTCGACCGGGTCGCCGTGGCCGAGGAAACCGAGGAAACCGGTTTTGTTTTTGAGACCCGGGTGTTCGGCGTTGTGAATCGGTTTCGCGTTCGTAATGTCGGCGTCGACGATGAGTTGGCCGTTGACGATGACCTTAATGAACGGGCCGATCGCGATGACTTCTTCGGTGTTCCATTCGCCGGTCGGTTTCAGCGCGCCGGTTTTCGCCGGAACGACGCCGTAGATCGAGCCGTGTTGTTGCCAGTCGGCGGCGCCCGGGTAGTCCGAGTTCAGGATTTGGAGTTCCATCCCGTGATAGGCGGAGTCTTTGCCGAGCGGGGTGCGGATGCCGACGCCGTTGTTGCCGCGCGGCGGGAGTTTGAAATCGAAGCGGAGAATGAAGTTCCCGTACTCTTTTTTCGTCAAGAGTTGGCCGCCTTTACGGCAGACGAACGAATCGCCTTCGACCGGGTAACCGTCGATGCTTCCTTGCCAAATGTCGCTGGAAAGGGCTTTGCCGTCGAAGAGGAGTTCGAAGCCGAGTTCTTCTTCTTGCGGGGTCAGTTTGTTGAGTTCTTGCGCTTGAACGGAGGACGCGAAAGCGCAAACGCAGGCGACGAGGGCCGCGACGAAAATCTTTTTCATTGTGAAAATCCTGTCGACGCAACGAATTGCGAATAAAGGGGGAAATGCGGAAACCGTCGACGCGAAAACGGGGCGTCCGCGTCGACGTAAAACGCGGAGACGGGCCGAACTCGAACCGCTCCCGATAAAATCTTATTTTAAGCGAAAACGCGTCCGCGTCAAGCGTTTTCGCCGTCGAAGAAGCGCGTTTTCCGATTTTGCCGAGAATTTTCGAACGCTTCGAACGTCGCGCCGTCGACGAACGCCCGACGACAAGCGGCGAAACGAACGCAAAACCGGGACGAGCCGCTCGCGTCGACGCAAAAAACGAAGGCGGCCCGACCGACGTCGAACCGCTTCGTTAGAAAGATTTTAAGCGAAAAACGCGCCCGCGTCAAACGTCGACGAGAAAAAAGAGCGCATTTTTGCGAAATTTTGTCGCAAGACTACTTTTGGATCAACAGCCAAGAGTAACTTTCCGGCGCGACGCGGATTTCGACCTTCGCGACGCCGCGTCCGTCGAGTTGCGCGACGAACGGTTCGCTCAAGTTCAAATCGGAGTCGCCGCGACGGATTGTCGCTTGGCCGGTCAAACCGGTGTAGTACAACGGAAGTTCAATTTCGCGAACGATTTCCGTTTTCAGCGGATTGTAGAAAAACGCCAAGCCGCGGTCTTCGACGTCGGCGCTCGGGTCGACGTGAAGCCAACCGTCCCAATCGCGCCCGTCCGCTCGGCGGAGGTGAATCAAGTCGGCGTCGAGAATTTGACGGCGCGACTTGTAGAAGTTCACCCATTTCTTGACGACCGCCTTCGTTTCCTCCGAGTCGTAAAGACGCGGGCCGCGGTAACACGCTTGAACGCCGGCGCCGAGAAGGTTCGCGAAACGAGCGTCGTAGTGATCCAAGTGTTCGCGGAGCGGTTCGATCGTCGCCGCCGCGCCGCCGCCGTGATACTGCGAAAGCGGAACGAACATCCAACCCATCGACGCGGTTTTCTCCCAAGTGCCGTCGTAAATGTTTTGGCGTTCGATGATTACCTGTTCGGCGCGCGGGAGCGACCAGTTCGTTTCGCGGTAACCCATCCCGGTTTTGTTCCCGCCGTTGAGGAAATACCAGTCCGGTTGGTTGACGTAAATCCCGCGTTCGCGGCACCAACGGTAAAGATTGCCTTGCGCTTTCCATTGAACCCAAACGGAGTCTTCTTTGCCGCGGTGGCCCGGGTGCTTCTCCGATTCGCAGGGGTCGCCCGGGTACGGGCCGTCGTTTTCGAAGATCGAGAACCCGGCGTACTCCATAAACTCTTTCAGCGTCGCGAAATAACGTTGCCCCCAATCGGCGCCGAGACAGGGCCCGCGCTTGAATTTCGGGTTCGCCGTTTGCACGTTGTCCGCCAACGTTCCGGCGTTGCGCGACGACGTGAGCGAGTAACCGCCGAAACCGAGTCCGGCCGCTTTCGCTTCGTCGGCGAGTTGGCGGTAAATATCGCGGTAGGCCTTCTCCGTGCTTTCGAGGTTGAAACCGGAGCCGAAGCTCATAATGATCGTTTCGAAGCCGGTTTCGCGGCATTGCTCGATCGCTTCGCGCAGAACTTCCGGGTTCGCTTGCGTTTTATGGAACATCAACGGGTTTTCCGCCGTCCAAGGAGCGAGCGTGCGATACATGCGACGGCGCGCCAACCCGCGACGTTCGCGGTCGGTTCCGTCGTAAAAGAGTTCGAACGAGCGGTACGAAACGAAGTTTTCGCCGGGGCGAACGTATTGCGCCGGGCCGAATTCCGGCGTCGAGACGTAACGGCAGGGCGTGTCGAGGCGATAGCAGACTTGCGTGCGGTATTCCGGTTCGACTTCCAGACGGTAGCCGAAGCCCTTCGGCGCGCAACTCATCGTGTAGCCATAGATGTAATCGTTTTCGACGTAAAGGTTTAAGACGTTCCAGTTGAATTCTTTTTCTTCGACGCGCGATTCCGGCTCGACGAGGCGCAACTCTTCCGAAACGAACGAGTCGACGCAATATTCCGGCGCCGCTTCTTGACCCTCGACCGTTTCCGGATAAAGGACTTCGATTCGCTTTTGAAGAACCGGGATTCCGTCGTAAATTTCGTAATAAACGTCGACCGTCGGCAGAACTTTTCCGTCGACGGCGTCGTGTTTGTACGACATGCGGAGGCTTTTCCCCTTCGGCGGCCAAGCGAGGTCTTTCGAGAGCCATTCGGGGCGTTTTTTCCATTCGAACGGCTTTTCGATTTCGCCGATTTTCGCGCTTTCGAAGCGATAGGAGTTTTCGACCGGTTTGAGCGTCGGAATCCATTCTTCCTTGAAGTAATTCAGGACCGGTTGGCCGGTCAGCCCGCCGACCGGATACGACGTTCCGTCGATAACGACGCGCGCTTCCGGGGCGACGGCGCGAATCAGCTCTTCGCCGGTTCTCAAATGTTTGAAACTGACGGTCGCGGCGGACGGTTCGACGACGATACGTCGCTCGATAATGCCGTTCGTCAGTCGCCATTCCTTTTTCGCTTCGTCGAACTCGACTTGCGCGACGAAGCCGCTCGGGTCGAGGAGCCAATCTTTTTGCGCGTTCGAATCGGCGAACGCGGCGCAGGTTGCGAAAACGGCGAGCAGAAACGCGCTCGCTTGGAGTAAAAACTTCATTTAACGTCTTCTTTCAAACAGGGGGTAACGGGAGGGAAAAGCCGTCGAACCGAACGGCGGCTTGATTTGGGGAACTAAAATATCGACGCGGCGTCGCGCTCTAAAACGCCGAACTCGGCGCCGCCTCCTCGCGGAGACGCGCCGAGTTCGGAACGCGTTGCGTTTCAAGACGTTAAGCGTTTAGGATCGAAGAGTCCGAAACGCTCGCGGGGAAGCGAAAACTTAGAGGAGTTTTTGCGCCCGAGCTTTCAGATCGGCGTTCGACGTCGTGTCGACGACGCGCTTCATACCGTCGATCAAGTCTTTGCCCGCTTTCGCTTTAGCGGCGTCGTCCGTTTTCGCGTCCCACTTCCATTCCGGTTGGCTGACGCGAATCTTTTCGGCGACGACGACGGCGGCTTCGCAAGCGGCTTCTTTGAACTCGTCGTGCTTGGCGTATTCGAGCGCGGCGACGACGTTGTCGGCGACGATGTTGCGCTTGAAAACTTCGAAAATCAACGCTTTATCTTCGGCGCGACGAGCCGTTTCGAACGCGATTTTGCACATTTCGATCTTGCGGGCGACCGGCATATCGAATTGGCGCGGAATGCGGACGTAACCGCGAATCCCGCGGGAGTGGTACTTCGCGTCGCGAGCTTGTTGCGCGATTTTAAGGCAAACGTCGGCGACCGCTTCCGCGTCGGACGGCGTGTTCCATTCGCCGAGGATTTGCGTCGCTTTGTCGACGGTCGGGCCGTTGCAAGCGGCGGCGACGGCGGCGAGCGCGGTCGGGCCGCCGATTTGCTTCAGGAGCGGCAACATCTTGTTTTTCGCGTCGACGTTCGTTTCCTTCGCGAACAAGTCGGCGACTTTAGCGGCGCATTCTTCGCGCGGCATACGGGTGCAGGCGGCGCGGAGGAGCCAGTCGACTTTCGCGTCGTCCGTTTCGCCGTCGAGCGCGGCGACGAGAAGGTCTAAGTTGTCGAGCGAAACGATTTCCGACAGCGCGGCCAACGCGGCGTCGCGAACGGCGCCCTTCTTCGTCGAAGCGATTTTGACGAGAGCCGGCCCGGCTTTTTCGACGCGGCGCAGTTCGACGATCTTCAACATGCCGAGCGCGGAGGCTTCGGAGAGTTCGATCGTTTTTTCGAGGTCTTCGACGACGAACTTGTCGACCGCGGCGGCGAATTTTTCGTCGTCGAGCGCGACGCCGAGCGCGACGATCGCGTCGCCGAGCGCCTTGTCGTCAAAGTTTTTCGCGTCCGCTTCGTCCGCGGCGAACGGGTCGAACGCGGCGACGGTATCGATCGTTCCGACGTTAATCAACGCTTTAGCGGCGGCGGTTTTCAGCGCGACGGAACCGTCCTTCGCCAGCGCGACCGCTTTCGGGAGAACGAGCTTTTTCGACGCGTCGTCTTTGCGGTCGCCGATCGCGCGCAAAACGAGAATTTGCTTCGCTTCCGGGAAGGAGTCGAACGCCGCGAGGAGCGTTTCGACGACTTTCGGAGCGTCGGCGTCTTTAAATTCGCGGACGGTTTTCAGCGCCGCGTCGACGATTTGTTGGTCGTCGCCTTTGATCAGCTCGACGATTTTCGCGGCGGATTCGGCGCCGCGGCAAATCAGCGCGCGGTAAGTCCCGGCTTCGCGGACGAAGTTCGGGAGCCCGGCGGTCGTCGCGGCGTCGTAAAGCGCGGCGGCGCCGACGAGATTGCCGGCCTTTTCGCGGGCTTCCGCGGCGTCGAGAATCGCGTCGCCGAGGCCGCGCAGGAAGAGCGGATCGGCGCCGTTCAGGTCTTTTTTCGCTTCGCTAACGAGGAAACCGGCGGCTTCGTCGGACGCGATGGCGCCGAGCGCGGCGACGACCGCTTTCTTAACGGCGACGTCGTCTTTTTCGGCGTAAAGTTTCGTCAACAGCGCGACCGACTCCGCTTTGCCGCGAACGCCGATCGAGTCGATAACGCCGACGAGGCAAGCGCCGTCGAGTTTTCCGGCGGCTTCGGCCAACGCGGCGTCGGCGGCGTCGAACGGGAGCGCTTCGAGCGCGAAACGGGCGTTGAAGCTTTGTTTTTCGTTCGCGAGGAGCGCGACGAGTTTCGGAATCGACGCTTCGGAACCGACGACGGCCAAGCGTTTAACGGCGATGTTGACGCGGTGAATGTCGGCGGGTTCCGAACCGGCGCCGTCGATCGCTTGAAGCAGGAGCGCTTCGTCGGAGGTCGTTTGGAGCGTCGCGACGTCTTGCGCGAACGACGGGGACGCGACGACGGCGGCCAAGAGCGCGCTCGACAGGAAAGAGAACGCGTATTTTTTCATATGTCTTTCTCCAACGGCGAAAGGAAAAGCGGGCGAACGAACGCTCGAACGCGGGCGCAAACGTCGGCGAATGAACGGTTTCGAGAACCGGCGGCGACGCGGCGCGAGCGGAGCGGTCGGCGGCTTTTCGGCTTTCGCGTTTTGGGCTTTTTTTCGTTATTAATATAAAGGGGAAAAAATCGACAAAATCGACGAAACGCGGCGCCTTAGAGCGTGTACGGGGCGCGCATCGCGCGGGTGCGCATACGGTTCGCTTCTTCGTCGTTGAACTCTTCCTTGACCGGGTCGAACTCGAGCGGGCGCTTGAGCTGCCAAGCGATGTACGCGCAGTGCGACGCGATGTGCGATTGCGCGGCGACGTCGGCGTTCGCGGCCGGGTTGCGACGCGTTTTAACGCAGTCGATGAACTCGGCGATGTGCGTCGTCGGGTCGGTGCCGGGCATACCGAAATATTTGAGTTCGCTTCGGAGCGCGTCGGACGAAACGGCCATTCGCCCGCTGTCGCCGGTTTCGATCCAGCCTTCTTCGCCGACGTAGCGAGCGGAGCAGGTGCCGAGCCCGAGCCAACCGTCGGAGCGCATCACGAGCTTAACGCCGTCGGCGTAGTAGGCCCAAACGTGCCCGGCGATGGAGCCGTCGTCGTTGAATTGCGGTTCGTAACGGGTCGGCGCGGTGTCGTCTTTTTGCGCGGCCCATTGGCAAAGGTCGACGGTGTGCGAGCCCCATTCGAGGATCCCGCCGCCGTGGAAGTCGAAGTGGCTGCGCCAGTCGCCCGCGACGTAACGGCTGTTGTACGGACGCCAAGGGCAGGGGCCGAGCCAGCGATCCCAGTCGCATTCGTCGACCGCCGGTTCCGGTTCCGCCGGGAACCAGTCGTGATGCGTCGCCGGCCAAAGGGTGTTCGCGTGAACTTCGGTGAGTTTGCCGAGTTTGCCGCTCTTGACGATTTCGGCGGCGAGCATAAAGTTGCCGATGTTGCGGCGTTGCGTCCCGGCTTGGTAGACGATTCCGTAACGCTTCACCGCGTCGGCGAGGGCGCGGCTTTCTTGAATGGTGAGGGAGAGCGGTTTTTCGCAGTAGACGTCTTTCCCGAACTTCGCGGCGGTGATGGAGGCCATCGTGTGCCAACGGTCGCCGGTCGCGATCAAGACGGCGTCGATATCGTCGCGGCCGAGGAGATCTTCCATATCCTTGTAGACGGCGCAGTCGGTATCGTTGTATTTTTTATCGGTTTGCGCTTTCAAGGCGTCGCGGCGCGACTTGCGAACGTCGCAGATAGCGCGGACGCGGACGTCTTCGCGCCCGAGGAAAATGGAGAAGTCGTGTCCGCCGCGGGCGCCGATCCCGATCCCGCCGAAGTTGACTTTGGCGCTCGGCGGCGTCGCGCCGTCGAGCCCGAGGACTTTGCCGGGAACGTAAGTCGGAACGAGCGTTGCGGCTCCGGCGACCGCGCAACCTTTCAAAAAGTCTCGACGACCGACGCGTCGTTGCGTTGATTTCATAAGGGCTCCTTTCTCCGCGTTCGCGACGGTTTGGGGCCGCCGTTCGAACGTTATAAGGCGTGGAATGCGAATTAACGGGGTTCCGCTCGACAAAGCGAGCGAAGGAATAATAACGGGCGCCGCGACCGACTGGGCGACCGACGTTTCCGCATAAACCGGGCGCTTTGGCGAAACTTTGCCGACGCCGGAAGCGCGGTTGGGGCGGGGTCGCGACGATACGACTTTAACGATACCAGAAACGCCGCCGAAAATCAAGTTTTTCAACGCGATTTTTCGCCAATTTTTGCGATTTTTTGCGAAACCGGCGAGAAACGGCGTTAAAATAGGAAGTTTAGGTAAAGTGCGAGGAATGGAAAAAACAGGAAAGACGAGCGACCGTCTCAAAAGAACTCGCCGGGGCGGGCGTCGCCGAGGAAACGAGCGAGCAAACCGAACGAAGCCCGCACCGCGCCGAAACCGAAACGAGCAAACGTCGCCCGACCCGCCGCCTCGTCGACGGCGAAAATCGACGCGGCGACAAGCCGGGGATAACGCGTCCGACGACGCGGCGTCAACGCGGTTCGAAGCGGAGTTTGTTTTTCCGAGCGTATTTCGACGCGGCGGAGCCCGGCGCGCTTCGAAGCGTAAAGTTCGGGACGTCGCGTCGCTCGCCGTCTTGCTCGACGCGCCCAAGCGCTTCTTTGCCAATCTTTGCGAGATCGTTCGGAAGTTCGACGGTCGTTAACGACGGACAGTCGACGAACGCTTCCTTGCCGATCTTTTGCAACCCGTCTGGAAACGCGACGGATTGTAATGAATTGCAACCGGCGAACGCTCGGTCGCCGACCGTTTGCAAACCGTCCGGAAGCGCGACGGACGTTAGCGAACGGCAAAATTGGAACGTTTCCTCCTCGACGGTCGCGAGTCCGTCCGGGAGTTCGAGCGACGTCGCCGCTTCGCATCGGTAAAACGCGTGTTTGCCGAGACTTTGGAGACCGCGCGGGAGCTTGATCGCCCTTAGCGACAAACAGCCGTAAAAGGCGCCGTTGCCGAGCGTCGCGACGCTTTCCGGGAGTTCGAGCGACGTTAACGATTCGCAATCGAAAAACGCGTATTTGTCGATAGTTGCGAGACCGTCCGGAAGTTTGAGCGACGTCAACGCTTGGCAACCGTTAAACGCTTCTTTGCCGATCTTTTGCAAGCCGTTCGGAAACTCGACCGACGTCAACGAGCGGCAATGCTCGAACAGCGCTTCGCCGATCGTTTGCAAACCGCTCGGGAGCTTGAACGACGACAACGCTTCGCAAAAGGCGAACGCGCCGCGCCCGAGCGTTTCGACGCTATCCGGAAGAATGACGGACGTTAGCGACGAACAACCGCAAAACGCATGGGCGCCGATCGTTTGCAACCCGTCCGGAAACTCGACCGACTTCAGCGAACGGCAAGGGTGAAACGCCCGCGCGCCAACGCTTTGCAGTCCGTTGGGGAGAACGACGGACGTTAGCGACAAACAGCCGTGAAACGCGTCTTGGCCGACGCTTTTGAGGCCGCTTGGGAGTTCGACCGACGTTAGCGCTTCGCAACCGTAAAACGCTTCGTCGCCGAGAGTTTGGAGACCGTCCGGGAGATTGATCGACGTTAACGATTTGCAACGGTAAAACGCCGATTTTCCGATGTTTGCGAGTCCGGGAGGCAGGACGACGGACGTTAACGTTGGGCAATCGTAAAAGGCGCGCGGAGCGATTTTTTTAACGCCGCTTGGGACGACGTATTCCGTTTTCGGTTCGAGGCAAGCCAAGAGCGTTTTGCCGTCGGCGCTAAATTGAACGCCGTCGACCGTTTCGGCGCGTAGCAGGTCGGGCGTTAAGCGTTGTCGCCGATGGTCGGAAATTTGGGCTTGGGCGCGACCGTCGTGCGAGACGACGCAAAAATCGGGCGCGCAGTTGTAAAACGCGTTTTCGCCGACTTTCGGCGCTCTCTTGGGAAACGTCGCCGTTTTCAACGCGGCGCAACCTTCGAACGCTTCGTCGCCGATTCTTTTGAGACCGTTTGGCAGTACGACCTCTTGTAATGAGACGCAACCTTGGAACGCTATCCAGGCGATCGTTTTGAGCCCGTCCGGGAACGCGATCGATTGTAACTTGACGCAACCTCGAAACGCTTCGACGTCGATTTTTTCGAGTCCGTTTGGAAGCGCGACGGACGTTAGCGCTTTGCAGTCGGCGAACGCTAATTCGCCGACGAGGCGCAACCCGTCCGGAAACGCGACGGACGTTAGCGCTTCGCAACCGTAAAACGCGTTGGTCTCGATCGTTTTGAGCCCGTTCGGAAGCGCGACCGAACGCAACCTCTTGCATTCGTAAAACGCTTTTTGGCCGATAGTTTCGACGCCGTCCGGGACGACGTATTCCGTTCGCGGGTTTCCGACCGGATACGCGACGAGCGTTTTCCCGTCGGCGGTAAAGAGGACGCCGTCGACGACGCGAAAACGCGCCGCGTCGGGCGAGAGGACGAATTCCGTTAGCGAGTCGCAACCGGCGAACGCGTCCGGGGCGAAGTTTTGAAGTTCGGTCGGGAGCGCGACGGACGTTAGCGCTTTGCAATCGGCGAACGTTCGGTCGTCGATTGTTTTTAATCCCTGGGGAAGCGCGATAGACGTTAGCGCTTCGCAAGCGGCAAAAGCGGCGCTACCAATCTCTTGCAAGCCGTCCGGGAGCGCGACGGACGTTAGCGCTTTGCAAGAGGCGAACGCGCAAAGACCGAGGGTTTGGAGGCTTTTCGGAAAAACGACGGACGTTAGCGCTTTACAGCCGCGAAACGCCTTTTCGCCGACGCTTCGAACGCCGTCGGGAATCGCGTATTCCGTCGTTTTTTTGTTGCGCGGATAGGCGTAGAGCGTTTTTCCTCCGGCGGAAAAGAGGACGCCGTCGACGACGCGGTAACGCGAGGGGCCGGGCGCAAGGGTAAATTTCTCGAGCGATTCGCACCTCAAAAACGCGGTCGGGGAGACGTATTCGACGTCGTTTGGGAGCGCGACGGACGTTAGCGAAACGCAATTTACAAACGCGTCGCCAACGCGTTTCAGCCCGTTCGGGAGAACGAGCGACGTTAGCGCTTCGCAATACGCAAACGCTTGATAGCGAATCGTTTTGAGCCCGTCCGGAAGCGCGATCGACGTTAAACGTCGGCAATTTTTGAACGCGTTTGGGCCGACGCTCGTAACGGGGCGACCGTCGATTTCGGGCGGAACGACGACTTCGGTCGCGTTTTGGTCGAGGAAACGAGTAATCTCGACGCCGTTGGTCGCGTCGTCGATTTTCCAGTTGAAATCGGACGCCGGATTCGGCGTCGCGGTGGGTTGGCGGCTGGCGTTTAACATTGCTTAACCTCTTTTGTTTTTCGGTTTGCGTTAGTCGGCGTTAGTCGACGGTGGGGAATGCGATGCGATGTCAAATCGCTTCGAACGAGCGCTTCTTTTTTCGAGCGTATTTTTCGACGAAGGAACCGACCGGGCCGCAAAAGGTTAAGTCGGGAGGGCATTTGGTGAACGCGCGGTCGCCGATTTTTTCGAGCGACGCCGGAAACGTCAGTTTGCGCAACGACGAACACCCGCAAAACGCCGTATTGCCGACTTCCTTAAAACCTTCCGGAAAAACGAGTTCCGATAACGACGCGCAACCGTGAAAAGAGTCGTCGCCGATCGTTTCCAATTCGAGCGGTAATTCGACGTCGCGCAGCGCCGAGCAGTACCAAAAGGCGAAATGTTCGAGTCGCTTTAAACCGCGCGGAAGTCGAATCTTTTCAAGAGCTTGGCAACCGGAGAACGCGGCGCTAATATCCGTCGTTGAATCGGGCAACTCGACCGACGTTAACGAAGCGCAATTTTCAAACGCGCGCGTCGAAAGGCTCGCGAGGGACGGCGGAAAAACGACGGACGTTAGCGCTTCGCAGTTGCGAAACGCCGCGACGTCGACGACGCGCAAACCGTCGGGCAACGTTAACGTTTTCAAAGATTTGCAGTCGGCGAACGCTTCGCGGTCGATCTTTTCAAGGTTACGACCGAAAGTAACGGCGTTTAACGACGAACAGCCTTTGAACGCGCAGGGGCCGAGCGCTTTTAACGAATCGGGTAAAACAAGCGTTTCCAACGAGATACAGTCGGCAAACGCGCTTTCGCCGAGCCATTCCCAACCCGCTGGAATCGTCAACGTTTTCAACGCCGAACAACCGGCGAACGCGCCCTTGCCGAGCGCGTGCATTTCGGGCGGCGTATTCTCGTCGGTGAAACTTTCGCAAAGCGCAAGTTCGCGAGGGAACAAGCGCGGCGAAGTCGACGGTAAGTCGAGCGTTTCCAACGATTGGCAGTTGAAAAACGCTTCTTCAGCGATGCGCTGTAAAGACTCGGGAAGCGTTAACGATTTGACCGCCGCCGGTTCGGAAAAGGCGCGGAATTCGACGGCGCCGACGGGCCGACCGTCGATTTTGGAGGGAACGACGATTTCGAGCGCGTCGCGGTTGACGAGTTTTACGATGGAAACGTCGCCGTTCGGATTGATTTTCCAAGCGAAATCGGACGCCGGATTTGGCGTTTTGACGTGTCGCGAAGTCATTGCGGTTTCTCCAATTAAGTTAAAAACAAAACGAACGCTAATCTTTGTAAAATAAAAACGACGACGCGGCGTCAACGCGCTTCGAAGCGGAAGCCGTTTTGCGCGGCGAATTTTTCCGCGACGGAACCGCTTTTTCCGCAAAGCGTTAAGTCGGACGAACAACCGAAAAACGCGTAATCGTCGATTTCGGCAAGCGACTGAGGTAAAACGAGCGACGAAAGGGATTTGCAGCCGCCGAACGCGTAAAAGCCGAGCGTTCGAAGCGTTGTTGGAAGCGAAATTTCCGTTAACGACGCGCAACCGCTAAACGCTTCGTCGTCGACGGTTAGAAGACCGTCGGAAAGCGCGACGGACGTTAGCGTTTGGCAACCGCTGAAGACGCCGAGTTCAAGCGTTTTAACGCCGGAGGGAACAGCGACGGATTTTAACGAGCAACACCCGCTAAACGCCGACGTTCCAATCATTTGCAAACCGTTGGGAAACGAAATTTCCGCTAACGCCGCGCAACCGTCGAACGCGCCGGAGCCGATTTCGCGCAAGTCGTCGGGCGTCGCGACTTTTTGAAGCGCCGAGCATCCGCTAAACGCTTGCGTTGGAATCGTTTGCAACGCTGAGGGAAGCTCGACCGACTCCAACGCTCGACAAGCGCTAAACGCCGACGCGCCGAGCTTTTTTAATCCTTGGGGTCAAAAGACTTGCGTTAACGAATCGCAAGCGTAAAACGCCGACGCGCCGATTTCGCGCAAACCGTCCGGAAACGCGACCGAGCGGAGTTTAAAACAAGCGTAAAACGTCGCCGCGCCGACGGTTGCGATTCCGTCGGGAATTTTGACGTCGGTTAGCGCTTTACACCCGTAAAACGCGCCCGCGCCGAGCGAACGAAGCGTCGTCGGGAGCGACGCCGTTCTTAAACGTTTGCATCCTCTAAACGTCGATTCGCCAATATGTTGCAAACCGTCGGAAAGCGCCGCCGACGTTAAGCGTTTGCAACCGGAAAACGCGTTCGCGTCGAGCGACCGCAAGCCAAGCGGTAAAGCGACCGTTCGCAACGACTTGCAGCCGGAAAACGCGCCGTCGCCGATTATTTCGACGCCGGCGGGAACTTCGAACGCGTCGCCTTTTCCTTCCGGATAACGCGCTAACGTCTTGCCGTCGAAGGAGTAAAGAACGCCGTCGACGGCGCGGAAATTTTTATTTTCCGGCGCGACTTGAAATTGCGTCAACGCCGGGCAATCGCGAAACGCTTGCGCGTCAAGCGTTTGGAGCGACGTCGGAAACGTGACCGAAGTTAAAAGCGCGCAACCGTCGAAGGCGCCGGGCGCGATTCGCTCGACGCCGTCTGGAACGACGTAATCGCCCGACTTGCCCGGCGGACAGCGGAAAAGAGTTTTTCCGTCGGCGTCGAAGAGGACGCCGTCGACGGAGCGGAAACGCGTATTTCCGTGAAAAACAAGGAGTTCCGTTAGCGACGCGCAACGGTTGAAGGCGTCGGGCGCGAGCGTTTCAAGAGCGTCCGGCAAGCGAAGCGAGCGGAGCGACTCGCAAAGATCGAACGCGCTCGAATCGATTTCGCGCAAAGCGTTTGGGAGCGCGACGTCGGTTAACGAAACGCAACGGAAAAACGCGTTGGCGCCGATTTTTTCAACGCTTTCCGGAAGCGTTATCGACGTTAATAAACCGGCGTAAGCAAAGGCGGCGTCGGCGATTGCGACGACGGGATTTTCGTCGATTCTCGCCGGAACGACGACGTCGACGGCGCTCGAGTCGCGCAATTTTTGGATAACGACGCGACCGTCGGCGTCAAGGCGCCAATCGAAGGCGTTCGCCGGGGTCGGCAAGGAAGCGGAAGTAGAGGGCGAAGTCGGCATTGTTAATGTTTCCGTTAATCGTTGTTATTTAAATGATTGCGTTGACGTTTGGGAACGGAATAAGGAGGAAGACGCGGCGTCGCAATTTGGCGATTTAACGCGTTTGGAAACGGAGTCCGGCGTCGCGAGCGTATTGTTCGGCGAAGGAATTTGCGGAGCCGTAAAGCGTTAAATTGTCGCTAGTTCCGGCGAACGCGTCGGGCCCGATTTCGACAAGCGTCGGCGGAAGAACGACCGTTTTAAGCGTTTTGCAATTTTCGAACGCGCGAGCGCCGAGTTTGCGCAAGCCGAGCGGAAGTTCGACCGACGAAAGGCTTGCGCAATAGAAAAACGCGGCGGTTTCAATGGTTTCAAGTCCTTGCGAAAAATTAATTTCCGAAAGCGACGCGCATCGAAGGAATGTCTCGGCGGCGAGCGTTTTCAACGACGCGGGAAGCGAAACGCGCTTCAAGCGGCTGTCTGCAAAAGCGCGTTTCCCTAAATTTTTGAGACCGTCCGGCAAGTCGAGTTCTTCGACGCCGCAAGCGTAAAACGATTTATCGCAGATTTTATCGACGCCTGGCGGAAGCGAGAGTCGCGTTAATTTCCGACAATATTCGAACGCTCGCGAGCCGATCGTTTTTAGGCCCGGCCCAAATTCAATTTGCGTCAACGAGTCGCAAAAGAAAAAAACGCCGGCGCCGATCGAGACGAGCCCGGGAGGAAATTTCACCGATTTTAACGCTTTGCAGCCCAAAAACGCATCGTCGTCGATTTTTTGCAACCCTTCCGAAAAAACGAGTTGCGCTAACGACTCGCATTCAAAAAACGCTTTCGGGCCAATTTGGCGAAGACTTGTCGGAAATGCGACGGATGTTAGCGCTTGACGCTCGGCGAACGCTTTTTCGGCGATTATTTCAACGTCGTTTGGAACGGAGTAAGCGCCCGATTTTTCCTCCGAGCAAAACTCGAGCGTTTTGCCGTCCGCGCTAAGAATAACGCCGTCGACCAAGCGGAAATCGCGAGTTTTCGACGGAATAACGGTTCTCGATATTTCCTTGTGCGGTAACGCTTTAAGAATTTTAGGTTGGACGCTTTCCGGGTAGGTCGCCGACGCGAACGAGACGCAATACGCAAACGCTTCGGAACCGATTTTACGGATTGTTGCAGGGAACGAAACCGAGCGCAGGCGGTGGCAATTAAAGAACGCGCGCTCGCCGATCGTTTCGAAACCGTCCGGTAGTTCTAGCGCTTCCAAGTATTCGCAAGCGTCGAACGCGTAGGTTCCGATTTCTTTGAGCGTCGACGGCAACTTTAACGTTTTCAACGACATACAGTGTGAGAAAGCGCGAACGGCGATCTTTTCGACGCCCTCGGGAACGACGCGCTCGGCGGACGTTTGGTCGAGATTGCGCGTCAGCGTTTTGCCGCCGTCGGCGAAGAGGAACCCGTCGGCGGAAAAGACCTCCGGGCGATTCGGAGCGGAAGACGACGCGGCGTCGTTATCTTTCATCGACGTTTTTTTCGCGCTTTTTTTTGCGGGTTTCGCCGTCGCGTCGAGCGATGCAACCGGTTGTAAAACATTGAGTTCCATTAACGCGCCGCAACCTTTGAACGCGTTTTGCGCCTTCTTTTGAACCGCCGCCGGAATTGTCGCTTTTGTTAACGACTCGCACTTGGCGAACGCGCCCGCGCCGAGTTTGTTAACGGTTGGCGGAAGCGAAATTTCGACGAGAACTTTGCAACCGGCGAACGCGTTTTTGCCGACCGTTTCGAGCGTCGATTCCGGCGTGAAGATTAACGACGACAACGACTTGCAAGCGTTGAACGCTTTCTCGCCGAGCGTTTTGACGTTTCGAGGAATCGCGATTTTGGCGAGCGCTTGACAGCCGTCGAACGCGCGGTCGCCGACAGTTTGTAACGAGTCCGGAAGTTCAATCGCGGTAAGCGCTTTGCAACCTAAGAAAGCGCAAGGGGCGATTTCCTCGACGCCGTTTGGGACGACGAAGGCTCCCTTTTGCATCGGCGGAACGCGCCAAAGCGTTTTGCCGTTGGCGCTTAGAAGGCCGCCGTCGACGACTTGAAAAAATCGATTGCGCGGAGAAACGTCGAACGCCGTAAGATTGGGACAACCGTTAAACGTCTGCGGATTAAGCGTTTGAAGAGATTCGGGAAGCGAGATTTTCGTTAGCGGCTTGCAACCTTCGAAGGCGCGGTCGCCGATTTCTTCGAGCGAATCGGGAAACGCGACGGACGATAGCGCTTTGCAACTTTCGAACGCGGAATCGCCGATTTTTCGAAGCGCTTGCGGCAACACGACTTGCGTTAACGCTTGGCAATCGCTAAACGCGTTTGAACCGATTTTGTGAAGTCCTTGCGGTAAAACGACTTGCGCTAACGACGAACAGCCGCAAAACGCGCCGGAGCCGATTCGTTCGAGACGGTCGCCAAAGGAAATTTGTTTTAATGCGTCGCAATAATAGAACGCGCCGTCGCCGATCTCTTTAAGCGACCGATTTAAAACGACTTCCGTTAACGAATGAGAATAAGCGAACGCGCTTTCGTCGAGTGTTTCGAGCGAATCGGGAAGCGTTACGCGTTTCAATACAGCGCACTGACCGAACGCCCTGAAGCCGATTTTTTGAAGCGAAGATTTAGCGCCGAAGTCGAGCGTTTGCAGGTTGTTGGATTTGAAAAACGCCCAATCGTCGATCAAGCGTAGCTCTTCGTTAAACGCGATCGAACTCAAGCGACAACAGTAAAACGCATTTTGGTCGATTCGCTCGACGCCCCGAGGGACGACGTAATCGCCCGTTCGACCTTGCGGGCAGCTGTAAAGCGTTTTGTCGTCTTCGGTTAAGAGAACGCCGTCGACCGAGCGGAAACGCGTGTTTTTCGGGTCGACAAGGAGTTTCGATAGCGAAGGACAGTTGAGAAGAGCGCCGAAAAGTCGTTGGCTGAGGTTGGCGTCAAGCGATGCAACGGCGCTCGCGGACGAAAGAAAACAGCGGAACGACGACGGCAACGTTAACGAACGCAACGACTTGCAACAGGAAAAGGCGACGCTTTCGACCGCGACGACCGGGCGACCGTCGAGTTCCTCCGGGATAACCGCTTCGGACGCCTTGTCGTCGTTGAACCAATGAACGACGGCTTCCCCGGTTGGCGTCGGTTTCCAGTAGAAGTTGGAGGTATGGTACGGCGTCGCGGATGATAAAGAACGGTATTGCGAAGTCATTGCGATTGCACTTGTTAAGATTGAAAAAAATGGATAAAACGTCGGAAAAATAAATGTTGGCGCCGCGTCGCAAAATGCGGTTTGCCGGCGTCGCGTTTGGGAACGGAACGCCGCGTTGCCTTCATTTTAACCTCCGCTTGCGGTAAAATCAAGAGCCCAAATCGACAAATTATCGAATCGCTTGTTGCGCGATTGCGTAAAGCGCGAAACGACAAGTGGAAAGGTAAAGAGGCAAAACGAGAAAGAACGCGGTAGAAAACCCGTTCGACGGAATGAAGCGACGTCGAGGCGTCGAACGGGCGAGGAGGTGGATTAACGCCGGATTAACGCGGTTCAAAACGGAGACCGTTGGCCGCGGCGTATTGTTCGACAACGGAACCTGTTGTTCCGTAAAGCGTTAAGTCGGGCGAACAACCGACGAACACGTCGTCGCCGATTTCCTCGACGCTTACCGGGAAGACTACGGATGTTAGCGCCTCGCAACCGGAAAACGCCGCGTCCTCGACGCTCCAAACGCCCTCGGGAAGAGCGATTTTTTCGAGCGAGGCGCAACCGAAGAAGGCGCGCGCTCCGATTTTTTCGGCCCCGGCGATTTCGACCGAACGCAATTTGCGGCAGTTGTAAAACGCGCGACGACCGATAGTTGCGACCGAACCAAGAATCGTCGCTGTTTCTAGTGACGCGCAATCGCAGAACGCTCGCTTCTCGATTTGACGAACGCTCGCCGGAACGACGGCGCTTTGCAACGACCTGCAACCGTCGAACGTCTTGCGTCCGATTTTCTCGATTCCTTGCGGGATAACGATTTGCGTCAACGACGAACAACCGTTGAACGCCTCTTTGCCGAGTCGGTCGGCTTCCGTCGGGCCTTCGAAAACGGCGAGGTTGCGGCAGTCGCAAAACGCGTAATCGCCGAGTTTGCGAACGGTCGCCGGGAGGACGAGCGAGACGAGCGAGCGGGAACCGGCGAACGCGTCGGCGCCGATTTCGGTAACGGTTAAACCGTCGATTTTGGCGGGAACGACGACGTTTTCCGCGTCGGCGAGAAGTTTACGGATAGTAGCGCCGCCGGTTTTGTTCGGCTTCCATTCGAAATCGGTCGGCGAATTGGGCGAAAGGGGCGAAGCGGAGTCTTGCGAAGTCATTTCGAGTCGTGTTTAAGTTGTTCAATATTAAAGTTTGCGTTTGTTTTGGGGAACGGCGGGACGCGTCGGAAAATGCGTCCCTTATATTATAACGCCCCTTGGCGCAAACGCAAGACGCGGCGGCGCAAATTTCGCCTTGGGCGTTCTCGATGGACGAAAAGGAAGCGAAACGACGCGACGTCGTTAACGCGCTTCGAAACGGATTTCTTTTTTCGCGGCGAATTTTTCCGCGACGGAACCTCCCGGCACGCAAAGGGTTAAGTCGGGCGAACAGCCTTTGAACGCGTTCGGGGCGATTTTTTTCGGGCTCTTTGAAGTCGGGAAATAGACGGTCTTTAGGGACGCGCAATCTCGAAACGCCTCTTTGCCGATCGTCGTTAGCGCGGGGGGGAAGCGTTATCGAAACGAGCACCGGGCAGTCGGCGAACGCGGCGTAAGCGATTTCTTCGACGTCGTCGGGAATCGCGATTTCCGCAAGCGACTTGCAATGGGCAAACGTCGCGTCGCCGATAGTCGTCAGCGAGTTCGGTAGCAAAACCTTCGTCAGCGACTCGCAACTGTTCGGCGCGTAGGAGAGGGTTTTGACGCCTTCGGGAATCGCGATTTCGACAAGCGGCAAACAGTTGAAAAACGCAAACTCGCCGATATGTTCGAGACCTTCCGGGAGCGAAATTTTTCCAAGCGATTCGGCGCAACTGAACGCGCTTTCGCCGAGAGTTTGCAAGCCGGGCGGAAATTCGACCGCGGTTAGCGTTTTGCAATGGGCGAACGCGCTTTCGCCGATTTCGCGCGGCGACGCGGCGTTGAAAACGAGAGTATGCAGCGAGTCGCAGCCGAAAAACGCTTTAGCCCCGATCGTTTCGATCGTCGACGGGAAGTCGAGTTGTTGCAACGATTTACAGAAGAGAAACGCTTCGGCGCCGACGGTCGTAAGACCTTCGGAGAACGCGACGTTTTGGAGCGCTTTGTTGTTTTTGAACGCTTCGGCGCCGATCGTCGCAAGCCCTTGGGAGAAAACGACTTCCTTCAACGTTTTGCATTCGAAAAACGCGCGGGGGCCGATTTCGACGACGCCGTCCGGAACGACGTACTTTTCGTCGCTTCGGCCTTGCGGGTAACGAACGAGGCGGCGACCGTCGGCGCTGAAAAGGACGCCGTCGACGGAGCGGAAAAACGGATTCTCTTGCGAAACCTCGATTTGCGGCGCGGCCCGCCAGCCGTCGAACGCTTCGGGCGAGAGAATTTCGACCGTCGGCGGAAGCGTTATCGACGTTAGCGACTTGGCGAAAGCGAACGCCTCCGAACCGATTTCGCGCAATTTCGACGGCAAGCGAAGGCGCGTCAACATGTTGCACGAATAAAACGTTTCGTCGCCGATTCGTTTTAAATTGTCGGGCAACTCGAGCGACGTTATAGGGCAACTCCGAAACGCGTCGTCGCCGATTTCTTCGAGTCCGTCGGGCAAGTCGAACGACGTAATGCGACAACCGCCGAACGCGGTTTTGCCGACGCTACTCAATGTCGACGGGAGACGGATAGACGACAAGGATTCGCAATACTCAAACGCTTCGTCGCCAATCTTTACGATGCCGTCCGGAAGCTCGATCGTTTGGAGACTCTTGACGGAATTAAACGCGCGGGGGCCGATTTCAACGACGCCGTCCGGGACGACGTACTTTTCGTCGGTTCGGCCTTGCGGGTAACGAACGAGGCGGCGACCGTCGGCGCTGAAGAGGACGCCGTCGACGGAGCGGAAGAACGGATTCTCTTGCGAAACCTTGATTTGCGGCGCGGCGGCTCGCCAGTCGTCGAACGCTCCGGGCGAGAGAATTT
>JAFSFF010000344.1 GCA_017435375.1 Thermoguttaceae bacterium | reverse complement strand
CCGGCTGAAGAAGCCGCTCCGGCCGAAGCCGTCTCCTTCGCTCTGACGAGCGTCGCGTTCGCGCAAGACGCTTCGATCGACGAAGCCGCCGCTCCGGCGGAAGAAGCTCCGGTCGCCGAAGCCGCCGCTCCGGTTGAAGAAGCCCCGGCCGCCGAAGCCGCCCCGGCTGAAGCCGCCGCTCCGGCCGAAGAAGCCGCGGCCGTCGAAGCCGCCCCGGCTGAAGAAGCCGCTCCGGCCGCGAAAACCGACTGGAAAAAACTTCTCTACATCCCGACCGTTTTCTGCCTCTTCTGGACGATCGTTTTCGCCGTCCTCGGCAAAGAACCGAAATCCGCCGAAGAAGCCGCCGCTTCCGACGCCGCGTGATTCCGGGATTAACGGTTAAAATAGAAACGGAGCGGAGCGGCGTTGCGACGGCGTTTCCGTTCCGGCTTCCGTTTCGCGTCGTTTTTTGACGGCGCGAGTATAAATCGAAAAACGCAGGGCTCGCCGCGACGAAAGCGGCCGCGTCTTGCGTTTTTTCTTTTCTTGACGCCGCGCTCGACGTTAAAATAGAGAAAACGCGCGAAGCGAACCGTTGAGACGACGCGTCGGGACGGTTGACGCGAACGCTTGCCGACGTTAAAATAAGGAAACAAAGCGGCGGACGAACGCGTTAAAATAGGCGTTTTGAGTTGACTCTGCGTGAAAAAACGGTCGCTCCGGTCGTCGCGTTTTTTTTGGAGTCGGCGAAGACGAACGGTCGAAAAAGGGATTGAGTCGCGTTTTTTCGACGCGGCGCGTCGCGGTCGAGCGAACGAAACGACGGCGGCGAATCGGAACAACCCGCAAACTCAAACGGCGGCGGAGCGGCGCTCGCGTTCGTCGGGGAGAAGAACGATGAAGTTCGAGAACATTTTCCGCGCGGCGCTGAGCGTCGCGGCGACGGCGTTTCTTACTTGGGGCGCCGCGAACGTCGAAGCGCAAGAGGAAGTCGACGCGACGGCGAGCTTGGGCGTCGCGCAACAAAGCCGGTTCGCCGACGGCGCGGAGCCGGTCGCGATGGAACGGGCGCGAATCGTTCCGGGGACGCCGCTCGCCGTCAATTCGACGATGCAGCGTCTTATTTCGTCGAGCAGCGGGTCGTTCGGCGGGATTTTGTCGCGTTACGACACGGCGAATTTTGGGAAGTTTTTCGGCGGCGGCTCGGTCGCGTTGCGCGATTTGACGGCGTTGAGCGACCGACTTGCCGAGCTTGAAGACTTGGCCGCCGGCGACAACGAAGTCGAAAACGACGTCGAGGTCGCGCGGATGTATCCGCCGCGCTTGGCGTTGAATTTCGCCGATTTTCCGACGCGTTCGTTGACGGCGAAAACGTCGCAAACGAACTTGGCGGCGCAAATCGAGAACGTCGTCGCGCGTTTTCCGGTCGACAAAAACGTCGAAAGTTTCGCGTACGAGTCGAAGGGCGAAGTCGTATACTTGCGCGGCAAATTGAAGTCGACGCGAATGATTCGAATGCTCGAAAACGTCGTTTCGATGCAGCCGGGCGTTCGGAAAGTCGTCAACGAAATCAAACCGCTTTCGACGGAGCCGACCGCGGTCGACGTGTTCGGGCGACCGTTGAAATCGCGTTGACGGCGGCTTTAACATCGGCGCGACCGTCGGCGTCGCCGAAGTCGCCCCAAAAACGAAAACGCTCGCGGAGAGGAAAACTTCGCGAGCGTTTTTTTGGGTAAAACCGTTAAACTTTAACGGCGCTTAGTACCGCGCGGGCGGGCGACCGACGCGAACCTCCGTCGGCGGCGCGTCGGAGTCCGGTTGGAAGTCGCCGAGACCGTCGTCGAACGTTTGCGACGCGGTCGTTTGCTTCGTCGTCGCGACCGGAAGTTGCGCCGCGACTTCGTCGGCGAACGCGACGCGAGCCGGTTCGGGAGCGTCGGGATAACCGGGCGTCGTCGGCGCGGTCGAGCGGAGTCCGTTTTCCGGGCCCTTGGCGTATTGCTCCGCCGCTTGTTCGGAGAGTCGGGCGGCGCGGTTTGTCATATCCGACGCGAAGTTTTCCGTTTGCGACCGATAATCGGGACGGGCGTCGCGGAAGTTGAGCGCGTCGGCGGCGTCTTGTCCGGCGCGGAGCGTTTCGCTTTGATCGAACCGAGCGCGGGCGTCGAGGTCGCCGTTTTCGAGCCGTTCCAAATTTTGACGGCGGCGTTCGCGATGATAGGCGGTTCGTTCGTCGAGTTGAGCCAAAAGCTCTTCGCGTCGGCGCTCGTTTTTCGCTTCCGTTTTCTCCAAGAGCGAAGCGGTCGACCCGGCGCGACGGTTGTTTTCGTCGTCGAGTTCCGAATAGTCGAGGACGTCGCCCGGTTCGTCGGAACGCAAGCGCGACGGCTCGACCGGAATCGATTCGCGGAGGCGCGTTTTGCCCTTGGCTTCTTCGTCGGCGCGCTTTTTCGCTCCGCGAACGGAGTAGCGTTTCTGCAGTTCGGCGATCGGATTTTCGACGTCGTCGCCGAGCGCTTCGCGGGCCCATTCTTCGGCGGCGCTCGCTCCGGCGCTCGCGGTCGTTTCCTCTTCGTCGTCCTTGACTTCCGGCGACGTTCCCGGCGCGACGATCACGATCGGTTTCGACAAGGTCGCTTCGCCGGTTTTGCCGTCTTTGAAGATCGAAAGAATCGTGAACGTTTTTTCCGGTTGGTCGTATTCGCCCAAGTCGAGCCAAATATGATACGAGTAACCGATTTTTTTGTCGAATTGACGATGGCTTTCGTTCAGTTCCTCCGACGTAATAACCATTTGCGCGTCCGGTTGCGTCAGCGTGATTCCGGGTTTGTTTCCTTCGTAAACGTTGACGGTGAGGGTTCCGTCGACGAGAATGGAGCGCGAATAGCTGTTCTTCTTGAAAAAGCGAACGACGCCGGCTTTCCCGCGACGCAGCGGAAGGGACGGATCGTCCGGTTTGAACGCGCCGTACTCGTCCGACCAAAGGTCTTCGAAGATTTCGACTTTTTCCGGTTTCGGGTCGCCGAAAAAGACGTATTTACGCGGCCCGACGCTCGAGCAGCCGAGCGTCGTCGCAAGGGAAACGAGGAGCGCGCAAAGAGCGCAAATTTGAAGGCGTCGCGGCATTTCGGACTTTCCTAACGCGTTCGCGTCGACGGTCGAGCGGCGGTCGAGCGAACGCGGGGCAAACGATGCGTTCATCGAGGAAACGGGAACGAGGAAAAAACGGGGAATCGAGCGTTCGCGTCGACGTTCGGCGTCGCGAATCGGTCGAATCGAACGAGTTTCGCGAACTCGAGACGGGCGGCGGCTCGCGGAGAAACGACGAAAGAGCGTCGAATTTTCGAGAGCGGTCGCCGGGCGCGGCGCGCGAAAAAAACTCGACGACGCGCAAAGCGCCGTCGAGCGGCAAAAAGAGCGGACGGTCGAGCGTCGAGGCTCGCGCCGTCCGCGTTTGGGTCAGTCGCCGGACTTTTCGTCGTCCGAACGGTTCCACGGGAAGGCGAAACCGCGCGGATTTTTCAGCGGCGGCAACTCTTCGTCGGCTTCGGCGACCGGTTTTCGCGCGGTCGAGCGGCTCGTTTCGGTCGTCTTTTCGGACGCCGGTTTGCGGGCGGTCGAGCGGCTCGTT
>JAFSFF010000343.1 GCA_017435375.1 Thermoguttaceae bacterium | reverse complement strand
GGGGCAAGCAAAAAAAGGGATTCGCGCGGCGGGCGCCGAGATCGCTGACGTCGGCGCCGGGTTTTTACGCTCGGTTCCAAGAGTTTGGATATAAGGCTTGGGATAAACGCGGAGAGCGGAAGGCGGCGACGCGACCGCGTTACTTCCTCGCTCGAGCGAAACAAGAGACGGCGAAACAGGCGCGCGCCGCCGTCGAAGAGGCTTGTCAAAAGATCGCGGAGCGAATGCGCTCGGCGGTCGCGGAGGAAACGGCGAAAGGCGGTTCGCAATGAACGGGCGTTCGGCGTTAACGCAAGCGGCGACGTTCGTCGATTATTGCGGCGTTTTCGCGGAGGCGGTTCGCGCTTGCCTTGTCGACGGGGCGCTCGAGCTTGGCGGGGAAGCGTTCGCGGCGGAACGCGTTTTTAGCGACGCGAATCCGGGACGCGAATGGACGGGCGCGCCGACCGTCGAGTTTTCCGAAACGAACCGCGAACGGAAATTTTATCTCGACGGGACGTGCCGCGACGTCGCCGACGTCTCTTGTTTGATTCGAACGACGGGACGAGCGGCGGCGGTCGAGGCTTGCGCGACGTTCAAGGAAAGCGTCGTCGTTCCGCCGCTCCGGCGACTCGTCGCGTCGGGGGCGATCGACGATTATCGCTTCGGCGACGCCGGAGTCGAGCCGGACGTTCGCGGGCTCGCGATCGGCGGGAGCTATTTCGGGTTCGTCGACTTTTCGACGATCGGGAAACGATTTTTTTTGGAGGATTGAAGAATGTCGATTCAAAACGCTTTTAAAATGTTCGTCGGGTTTTTCGCGCAAGACGCGACCGGCGCCGCCTATACGCCGCTCGACGATCCGGCGTATTCCGCGTTGAAATTCGGAAAGAAAAACTTGATTCCGCTCGAGCTGGAGCTAACGAACGTCGCGCGGGGCGAAACGACGACCGAAACGCGGGAAAAAAAGGCGATCACCGACCTCGACCGCTGGACGCGTTTTAGCGTCGGGAAGAAAAAACAAGGGGAAATTTCGTTCAACGCGGAACGTCCGCTCGATATGTCGCCGCTCGACGCGGAACTCGAAAAACTCGACGTCGACGAACCGGAACTCGGGCTTCTTGTCGTCGGCGAATACAAGGAGACGACGACGGACGGGAAGCGCGTTTTCGACGTCGTGTTCGCGACCGCCGCGTTTTACGTCGCCGGGAGCGGACTCAACGGCGAAGCGGCGGGGGCGCTGACGTCGGCGATCAAGTTTCAGCCGACCGGGAAACCGCTCGACGGGACGGCGGCGAACCGAACGACCGCGACCGTCGATCTCTCGACGAACGAAGTCGTCTTGGAAACGACTCAAAATTAACGACGCTAACAAAAGGAAAGCAAAATGAAGATTAAATCGATCGCGGAACTCGAACGTCGCCGAATCGACGTTTCCGAATGGAACGACGAAACCGAAGCGTTTTTTCAACCGCTCGACGGCCCGGCGGCGCTCGTTTTCAACGACTGGTTCTTGGAATACCGCGACAAAATGATTCCGACGGAAGCCCGGTTTGCGGCGGCGTTTAAAGCGGCGAAAGCGACGCTCGTCGACGGCGACGGGAAGCCGGTTTTGAGCGACGCCGACTTCGACGCGGTCAAGGCGGCCGCGTTCGCGCCGCTGTCGCGCGTCTTTACCTACGGGCTCGACCCGGATTTTGTCGACGAACGGTTCAAAAAAAAATCGTCGACGACGCCGACTTCGCCTTCCTCTTCCGACTCGCCTTCGCGCTGAAAAAGAGCGTTCAAGAGGTCTTGGCGTTGCCGGAGTGGGAGCGCGAAGGCTGGCGAATGCTTTTCGAAGTCGTCGGGCCGCTCGACTGGCGCCGGGAAGATTTTCGCGACGCGCGGCGGATTCAATGGAAAGCGGCCGACGCCGCGCCGGTCGCCGACTTCGTTCTCTTCGCGGAACCGGGGACGACGACCGGGGCCGCGTCGAACGTCGCGACGACCGAAGAAGAAGCGTTCGCGCTCTTCGATCCGGGGCGTCGCGCGTTGGTTAACGACTGAAAAAAGAGCGGCGAACGGTTGCGTCGCGGCTTGTTTTCGCGTACAATAAAAAGGGGAGCGGCGTTGGTTCGGGCGGCGTTTCTCTTGGACTTGGTTGGACTTAACGCGAAACGGCGAAAGGCGTGAACAATGAACGGGACGAGCGAAGCGAACGGGACGAACGGCGCGAAAGGAAGCGAAACGCAAGCGGGCGAATTGGAGTATCGGGTCGCTTACCAACGGCGCGACGGCGGGCTCGTCGTCGGAACGCTCGACGACTTGGCGGCGGATTGGCGCGCCGGAGCGGTCGACGCGGAAGCGGCGGTTAGCGTCGACGGCGAACGTCGAACGGCGGCGGACGTCCTCGACGAATACGCCGAACGGGCGGCGGAGCGAGAACTTGGCGAAACTCGCGAGGAAGCGCGCAAGAGGGCGAACGAAGGGAAGGCGGCGCTAATCGGCGCGGCGTTTGTCGCGTTCTTTTTTTTGACGCCCGCCGTTATGGCGCCGGAAGCGATCGTCGGGGCGCTTTTGGCGGGAATACCGACGTTTCTCGTCGGCGCGATCGGGGCCGTTCTCGCCGGGAGCGAACGCGACTGGGAACGAAGACGCGACGAAGCGAAAGCGCAAATTCTTAGACGAGACGAAGAAGGAGAAGAGGTTTGGCGAAATTCATCGACGTCGGCGTTAAGTTCGTCGCCGACGCTTCCGACCTCGACGTCAAATGCAACAAGAGCGTCGAACAGCTTAACGCGTCGCTGACGAAAACGCAAAAAACGTTGGGGCTGACGTATAACGAAAATCGGCTCTTGACGGACGCGCTCGGGCGTTGCGTCGAGGGGTTGTCGACGGCGCAAATCAAAACGGGAAGCTGGGTCGACGAACTCGGGCGCGTTCGGACGCATTTAGGCGGTTTTACCGACGGCGTTTCGCGAACGCTCCTCGCGATGGGCGCGTATTCGGATGAAATTGGCAACATTTACAACGCGTCCGGAGAGCTGATCGGGCAAACGGAGAAGTTGGCGCGAGCTCTTGAGCGAGAGGAAGCGGAAGGGGCGCGCAAAGCGGCGGAGGCGGAACGCGCTCTCGCGGAAGGACGCAAGGCGGCGGACGATGCGTTTGCGGGAACGGTCGACGGCGTTTCGCAACTTTCGGGACAGTTTGCCGTTTTGCTCGGCGCGCTCGCGTCGGCGGACGACGAGTTTTCCGATTTTCAACGCGGCTTAATTTCGGTCGCCGAAGGCGTCGCGGCGGGCGGTCAAGCGTTTCAGACGCTTCGCGGTCTAAAAGAAGCGGTCGGTTCCGTTTCGTTTTTGGAGTTGACAAATTCCGGCAAAGCGGCGATTGCGACGTTTCGCGGATTGTCGTTAGGAACGACGACTTTGCGCGGAGCCTTTGCCGCTTTGCGAGCGACAAGCGGGCCCCTTTTGCCGATATTAGGCGCGGTCGCGACCGGCGTTTTCGCGTTTTGGGCGACAAGCAAAGCGGAAGCGAACTCCGCCGACTTGCTTTCCGAGTCGTTCAAGAAACTGGAAGCGTTGGCGAAGGCCGCCGGGAAGGAGATTCGCGGCGTCAAGGACGCGCTCGAACTCGGCGCGTTCGCGGAGCCGAAGTCGGCGCTCGACGAAGCGGCGGAAAAAGTCGCGGCGGCGGAAAAGAAGATCGAAGAAACGAAAGCGCGTTTCGCCGAAAGCGCCGGGCGCGCGGGCGGTTCCGGAGCCGGGTTCGGCGCCGCCGGAATGTTGGCCGCCGTCTTGGAACCGCTCGAAGCGGAGCGCAAGAACGCGATCGCCGAATACAACGACGCGGCGAAAACGCTCGTCGACGAAGCGCGTCGGGCGCAACAAACGGAGTCGGAGCGGCTCGAAGCGCAAAGAGCGCAATTCGCCGAAATTCTCAAGTACGCCGAAGCGGAGAATCGCGGCGTTATCGAGCGGCAAATTACCGAGCTTACCGTCCAAATCGCCGCCGCGAAAGCGAAAGAAGCGGAAGCGGCGAACGCGAGCGCCGTCGAGGCGGAGAAGTCGGCGCAAGCGGCGAAGACGGCGCGCGACGCGGCTTGGCAAACGCTCTTCCAATCGACCGGCGTCGACGGAACGGAGTCGAAACCGGTTTCGCTCGCCGACGCGCAAGCCGATTGGGCGGACGCGCTCGCCGCCGGAATCGTCGGTCAAAAGGAATACGACGCGGCGCTCCGGACGCTGACGGAGCAAACGCGGGAAAAGCTCGGCGTTGAAAAAACGGCGGGGGAACGACTCGCCGAAACGACGGCGGCGCTCGTCGACGCGTTCCAAAACGGCGCGCTCGACCAAGCGGAGTTCGACGCGAAAATCGCCGAAGCGCGGGAAGCGTCCCTTGCCGACTTGGGGTATTCCGACCTGTTGGCGCGGGCCGCCGAGTCGACGCAAAAAGCGCAAACGGCGCAAGAGCGTTATCAAGCGGAGTTGGACAAATACGCCGACGCGCTCGAAAAGGGGCGCGTCAACCAAAAGGAATACGACAAGGCCGTCGCCGCCGCGAAAACGATTTTCGACCGAGAAGCCGCCGCCGAAAAAGCGTCGGAACGGGAGAAAACGCGTTCCGAACTCGGCGTCGACGCGGCGCTCGACGCGCTCAAAACGCCGCTCGACAAATTCGAAGAAACGACGGCGAAGATCGCGGCGGCGTTCGAACGCGGCGACGTCGACGCGCAAGAGAGGGCGGCGCTCGAGCAAAAGGCGCAAAACGAATACGCAAGGGCGACCGAGTCGCAAGAGAAGACGGCGGAGCGCGCCGCGTCGAAACCGGAGAGCGAGAAAGCCGCCGCGTCGCTTCGCGAAGGAAGCGTCGACCTTTACCGGGCGCAAATTCAGGGCGAACGGTCGTTTCAAACGAAAATCGGCTCCGCGACCGAACGAGCGGCGCAAGCGACCGCGGCGACCGTTCCGGCGACGACGCAAACGGCGAACGCGGTCGCGACGGTCGCGGCGACGGTCGCGCCGAAAGCGACCGAAGAATCGAGTTTTTGGGCGAAAGCGTTGGAGGTTCTCGAATCGATTCGCGACGCGGCGACGGAAACGCGGTCGTCGTCGGACGCGACGGCGGGAACGCTCGACAAAATCTTGCGCAACGCGGCGGAGGTATTCGGCTAATGGGCGTCGTAAAAGCGGACTTGCGGGAAGACGGTCGCGAAATCGACTTCGAGCGAATCGGGCGCTGGGCGAACGGCAAACAGATTTTCGCCGTTTCGGGGCGGCTCGTTTACGACGTTTACGTCGATTCGCCGCTTGACGGCCCGGCGACGATCGCGACGTCGCCGGTTTTGCCGCGTCAAGGTTCTTGGTACGTCGAAAACGGGCTCGTTTACGTCGGCGTTCGCGTCGGGAAAATCTCGCCGCGCTTCGTCGGCCCGGACGGCAAGCTCTTCCTTTGGCGGGCGACGTTTCCGGTCGAAGGCCGAACGAGCAAAACGATTCGCGCCGCCGACTCGTCGTCCGACGAAGAAGCGGGCGGAGCGGAGGAAGGCGCCGAAACGACGACCGACGACGCGGTTCTTTTGACCTTTTCGGCGTCGATCGCGACGGAAGATTATTCGCTCCCGGCGGACTTGGACGGTCGATTTAACGTCAACTCTTTGGGGGAATGGTTCGCCGACCCGATTATTTACAAGAGCGGCGTTTTGGAATTGCGTTATCGCCGCGAAGAATTTTCGAACCCGCTCGCGAAAATTTGCGACTTTCACAACGCGACGAACTCGGACGCTTGGGGCGGTTTCGCGCCGGGAACGTTGAAGGCGGAAATAACGTATTCCGCCGAGACGCGGGCCGAGTCGACGAGTTTCGACGTCGATTATAAAATCAGTTGGCGTCCGCGCGGCTGGAACGACGTGAAGGCGAACGCCGGTTTGTACGCGAAGAGCGGGGAGCGCGTCGTCCGGGCAACGAACGCCGACGGAAGCCCGACCGAGTCGCCGGTTTTGCTCGCCGCCGACGGAACGCGCCTTCCGACCGGTTCGGAGCCGCTTTGGCTGACGTTCCGAACGACGACGCCGAAACCGTTCGCCGCGTTGGGCTTGCCGTCGCCGTTTGAAATCTAATCGCGACGTTTCCGCTTCCGGCGCGTCGCAAACGAGCGGGAAGTCGTCGAACAGCAAACCGACGGTGTTTTGATTTTTGAAAAAAGTTGCAAAAATAGAGACGAAAGTTCGCGTCGCCGCAAAGAAAGGAGCCGCCGCCGATGACTCGCCCCGTCCGTTTAACGAAAACGTTCGCCGAACGCGTCGCGAAACAACTGAACGCGCCGGAGCCGCCGACAAACCGTCGCGCCGCCGACTCCCGTTTTTACGACGTTCGCCCGGCGCGGATTCATTCCGGTTGGGAGTGGGACGCCGAGGCGAACGTTTGGCGCGGAAAAATGAGTTTGGCGCCCGACGATTATCCTTGGTTCGACGTTTGCGCGCCGCTTCGAACGCAAGCGCAAGGC